>NZ_JALNZY010000034.1 GCF_023229105.1 Sulfurimonas sp. | reverse complement strand
TGGGGGGAGAGGATTTTTTTAGTAATGGCATCCATCTAAATATCTTACAAGATTCAAAAAAGCAGGGCGAGGATGGTTGGAGCAATATAAATGCTATGAATGATGTAGTAAAGTCCATACTCTTTGCAGATGAAGTTATAACAATCGCATCTCTACATAGAAATGCAGGAGCAGGTGGAGTCTTTTTGGCACTCGCTTGTGACTTCGTAGTAGCACAAGAGGGAGTGGTTTTAAATCCGCACTATAAAACTTTGGGGCTAAGTGGGAGTGAATATCACACTTTCTCACTAGCTAAAAGAGTTGGCGAGAAAAAAGCAGGTAAACTTTTAGATGAGTGTCTGCCCATCAGTGCAAATAGTGCACTTAAGATAGGAATGCTCGATAAAGTTTTTGAAAATAATGATTATTTTGAATTTTTAAACGAATTTGCTCAAAATTTGTGCGAGGATAAAGAGATTTATAGTGATTTTTTATATGAAAAAGAGGAGTATCTATCCCAAAATGTCTCTATGATAGAGCAGAAAAAAGAGGAAGAGTTAAAAATCATGCATCCAGAGTTTTGGGATGAAGATAGCTCCTTTCACAAACTAAGATATGATTTTGTATATAAAGTCTGCTCCATTGAAACACCCCAAAGATTAAAATCAAGGAATACGGATGCATGAGTATAGTATAGTTCAGTCTCTTTTGGACTCTTGCGAAGAGAACGCACTGAAAAACAATGCAAAAAAAGTAACTAAAGTTGTAGTAAAAATTGGTGTTATGAGCGGAGTTGAACCTGAACTTTTAAGAACTGCGTTTGAGACATTTAAGGAAAAGACACTCTGCGAGGAAGCGGAGTTTATTATAAATATCCAGCAAATTGTTATAAAATGTAACAAATGTCTAAGGGAAGCCGTTTTAAAAAGTACAGAGTATTGTTGTCCGACATGTAAAGATACGGATATTGATATTCTTGATGGGGAAGATATGTATCTGATGCAGTTAGAACTTGAATAGATATAAAGTATGGTTGGTTAGTATAAAATTTTAAGCTTTTTCTTTATTCCACATATTTTTCAATAAAAACAAATATAACCTTTATGAATAATTTAATATTTAAAATTGTATTATGCAGTAAAGTTTATTTTAATTTTGTTGTTTAAGGGGTGTTAAATGAGCGAAAGAAAAATCACTATAGATCCGCTGACAAGGATAGAGGGGCATCTTAAGTTTGAGACGATAATCAAAGATGGGGTTGTTACGGACGCTAAGTGTTCTGCGGAGATGTATAGGGGAATCGAAAAAGCACTTATAGGTTACGATGCTAGAGTTGCACAACAAGTTACTCAAAGAGTTTGTGGTGTTTGTCCCTATGCACACGCTGAAGCAGCTTCTCTTGCACTTGAGAATGCTATGGGAATAAAACCAAACCACAACGGACAGCTACTAAGAAATATGATTGTCGGTGCTTATCAGCTTCAAGACCATCTGCTACATTTTTATATTTTAAGCGCGTTAGATTTTATCGACATAACTGCGGTATTAAAATATGAGGGAGATGATGATAGCGTCTTAAGTGTAAAAAAATGGGTTCAAAACGAACTAAAAAGCAATAAAATATTCCCTGCAGCTCCTTTTTTACCGCGATATGAAGCGATGTACGCAAAAGGAAATAACACTAACTTCACCGCAATAAAAAATTACCTAGAAGCTATTAAGGTTATGGCTGATTTGACAAAAGCAGTTGCAATTTTCGGGGCAAAAGCACCACATCCTGTAACACTTGAAGCTGGCGGAGTAACAACTATTCCTACTATAGGAAAACTTGCAAAGTATAGATCTTTGATAATAAGTGCTAGAAATTTTATAAAAGATAATTACCTAAACGATATTATAGCCGTAGCAAAAGAGTTTCCTGAGTATTTTAAAATAGGCGCAGGATATGGAGACTACCTCTCTTATCCCTATTTGCCCGATGAAAATGGGGAAAATCATCTTTTTGTAGGCGGCTCAACAATAGATGGCAAGTATGAAGAACTTGATTTGAAAAACATCTTTGAAGACCATAAATACTCTTATTACAAATCCAAACCAGATTCCAACGTAAGACCTCTTGACTCTACAGATTTGACACCTATAAATTATGAAGAGTTTAAAGAGGAGCAGAAAAAAGAGGGTGGAAAATATAGTTGGTCAAGAGCGCCTCGTTATAAAGGTAAGATTATGGAAGTGGGTCCGGTTGCAAGAGTTATAAACACTTATAAAAGCGGTAAAAACAAAAAGCTAAATACTCTTGTGGATTCTATAAATAAAAAATTGGGACTTACCTTTAAAGAGTATAACTCTGTTTTGGGAAGACATCTTTGTCGGGCAATTATGGCAACTACAATAATTGATAAAATCTTAGAAGATACAGAAAAAGTGATTCCAGATGAACTCGCATTCGTAGAGAGAGCTGTTCCAAAAAATGCGGTTGGATTTGGACTTACCGAAGCAACTAGGGGAGCCTTGGCACACTGGATAGAGACTGATGAGAACGGTCTTATTAAAAACTATGACATGATTGTACCTACCACTTGGAACATCTCGCCAAAAGATGCAAGTGGAGCTCTTGGAGCTGTAGAGAAGATGCTTATGGGTACGAAAATCAAAGACCCCGATAATCCTATAGAGTTGGCAAGAATAGTAAGATCTACAGATCCATGTCTTGCATGTTCGGTTCATTAAGGAGACAAAATGGCTATTTTAACAAGAAGAGATGCAATAAAGCAGATGTTAAAAGTTATAGCTGCAGTTGGAGCGGCAAACTTTTTTACAGTTCAAGACCTCATAGCTATGGAAAATGGAAGAATGATAAAGCCAAATATTGTTTGGCTGCATGGATCTTCATGTTCTGGTTGTTCAACCTCCTTTTTAAACATTGAAGATGTCTCTGTGCTTGATATTCTCACAAGATACACAAATATTATTTATCATCCCGACATCTCTTTAGCAACTGGAAAACAAGTCACAGAGATACTCAACAAAGCTTCTAAAGAGTTAAAAGATAACTATCTTTTTGTAGTAGAGGGTTCTATCCCTGTTGCGATGCCTCATGCTTGTATGATGGGTGATAGACCTATTATGGAGTGGATGGAGCAGATGAGTGCTAGCGCTTCTGCTTGTGTTGCTGGCGGAACATGTGCTGCATTTGGAGGAATCACTGGAATGCAAGGGATGGATGCTGGCGTTATGTCCATCGGCAAATTTACAAAATATAAAAACATAAACAAACCTGTCGTATCTCTGCCAAATTGTCCTATGAAGCCTGAACATTTAGTTTATGTCATTTTTCATTATGCAAAATTCAAAACTATTCCAGAGCTTGATGCAGAGGGAAGACCGCTTAGATTTTTTTCTCAAACCGTTCATGAGAGGTGCATCTACTACTCTGAGTTTCAAGAGAAAAACTATGCAAAAAAAATCGGTGATTCTGGCTGTCTGCTTAAGCTCGGTTGTCAAGGGCCCGTTACAAAAAATGATTGTATGACGATTGGACACAATAATAACACAAATACATGTATAAAAGCCGGTCATCCCTGCATAGGGTGTGCAAGCGAGCACTTTCCAAGGCAGATTATGCTTCACACTTTCAAGGATGAAAGAGCCATATCTAAGTTTAGACATTTTAAGTTTAAGGGGTAAATCATGCAAAAGAGAAGCTTTTTTGAAACCATCTTATTTAAACTCTCTTTCCCCCTCGTTTTTAGTGTTATAGCCATCTCTATTATCTCTATAACGCTCAACTATTATCTTCAAAAACAAAAACTTGAGGAGATGATAGAGGATAAGGGGTCTGCTATTTTACATAACTATATTGTCTCTTCAAGAGATTCGCTTGCACGAGGTCAGCGTAAAACATTTCAAGCTACAATGGACAATATTGCGCTCCTTGAGGGTGTAAAGGAGACTGTTTTATATGCATCTTCTGGGCTTATGAATTACAAATCAAATGAGGTAACTGTAGGAAAACCATTTGTTCACAAAGAAGGCGGCTTTTACAATCCAAATAAAGAAATTTATGAACAAACAAATGGAAGGTATCTTCGAACAGACTGGAGCGATAAGCCTCTTGAGGAGTCGGCGGGGTTTCATGGAAGCACCTTGATGGATAAAGAGAAAAAATGTAGCAGTTGTCACTTTGAAATCGATAGGAGTTTAGAGTTTATAAACAACAAAACCTATAAGATAGATGAAGCAGATGATACCTCTACTTTTTATGAAAAAATTATCGCTGAAAAAGGGTGTATCGCTTGCCATACGAACTGGAAAGAGGGCGATGTCTCCGGCTATCTTGGAGTGAGTATCTCTAATAAGAAAATGAGAGATCAAGTTAAAGATAACATGTGGAATTTTACGTTTACACTAGTTACGATTGCATTTATAATCATTGTTATTGCACTTATCGTCTCTTTAAAGTTTAAAAGTAAACTGCTACTTTTACTAGATGGGGTTAAAAATTTAAATGAAAAAAATGGTTCACGCATAGAGATTAAAGAAAATGATGAGATTAAAGATATCGCTTATGAGTTCAATCGCTATATAAAGAACATGGAAGATGGTGCAATACAAGATAATGAGCTTATTGCTAACCTCTCTGACGTTGCCTCAAAAACAGCTAAAGGCGATATGACAAAAAGAGTTGAAGTAGATGCGAGCAGCGAATCTCTAAATAGACTCAAAGATATTGTCAACTCTATGCTTGATGCTATGAATGCAAATATCCAAAAAGTGCTTGAAGTGCTTAAGAGTTATGAGAATGATAACTTTAAGGCGACTGTAGAAATAGCGGATACAACAGGAAGAGTCAAAGAACTTTTTGAGAGCACAAACAGTTTAGGCAAAGCACTCTCAAAAGCGAGCAGACAGGAACTTGAAGATGGGCATAGCTTAGAGAAACAATCTCTTAAGCTCTCTGAAAACATGACATTGTTGACATCTTCAGCGCAAGATCAAGCACAAAAACTCAAAGAGACTTCAAAAATAATGGAGTCAATTACAGTTGCAATAAATGAGATTGTTCTTAGAACCAACAGTGTTGTAAGCCAATCCGAGGATATAAAATCAGCAATAAGCGTAATCCGTGATATCGCAGACCAAACCAATCTTTTGGCACTAAATGCTGCTATTGAAGCAGCGCGAGCAGGAGAGCATGGTAGAGGATTTGCTGTTGTTGCAGGTGAGGTAACTAGCCTTGCTGAAAAAACACAAAAAAGCCTTAATGAAATTACTGCAACAGTGGGTATCATGACGGGTTCTATCAATGAAGTAAGTTCAACGATGCAGGAGCAGTCTCAAGCAGTTTCAAATATTAACGACACGATTGGTACGCTTGAGGAGACAACACAAAAAAATGCAGATAACGCAAAAGAGGTAAGTGAGATAGTAACGCAAACCAAAGAGATGGCTGGACGATTTGTTCACAATGCTAAATCTAAAGAGTTTTAGAGTTGTAAAAGTTAAGATATAAAATATTTAGGATTCGTGACCAAAAAAGTTCTATGAGAGTAAGAATATTAAAATATATTTTTATGATTAAACAATACTTAAAGCTTGTAAGAGTATAATTCCGAACTTTTTGTAGAAACAAAACCAATGGGAATGTAGATTATGCGCCCACGGGGACCCAAGTATTTAAAGATTTAAGGAATTGTACATGTACGCAATTATCAAAAACGGTGGCAAGCAGTATAAAGTTCAAGAGGGCGATATTTTATTGTTTGATAAAATGTCTCTTGAACCTAAAGCTTCTATCGAGATTAAAGAAGTTCTAGCTGTTAACGCAGGCGAGCTTAAAGTTGGAGCACCTTTCGTTGAAGGCGCTGTTGTAACTGCTGAGGTTATTAATGAGGGGCGTGAGAAGAAAGTTGTAACTTTTAAAAAGCGTCGTCGTAAAGACTCTAAAGTAAAAAGAGGCTTTAGAAGAGATTATACGCGTGTTCGTATTACAAAAATAGCAGCATAAGCTAAAAAAACTTAAGGAGATTTAAGATGGCACATAAGAAAGGTCAAGGTAGTACACAGAATAATCGTGATTCGGCTGGTAGAAGACTTGGTGTTAAGAAGTATGGTGGAGAGGCTGTAATAGCTGGTAACATCATTATTCGCCAAAGAGGAACTAAGGTTCACCCGGGTAAAAATGTTGGTATGGGAAAAGACCATACAATTTTTGCTTTGGTTGATGGAGTTGTATCATTTCACAGAAAAGATAAAAAACGCCAACAAGTTTCAATAATCCCCGCTGCATAATTCTACCAATATTTGAGCTAAGGCTCAAATATTTCTACTTCAAACATTGGGCTATACGCCTAAAAAGCTTTAAATATTTAACAGTTTACTTTTTATTGTTAATAGTAAATTTTTAAGTATTAAACATCAAGGAAAATATATATGTTTACAGATAGCGTTGAACTAACAGTCTCCTCTGGAAAAGGCGGTCAAGGGTGTGTTGCATTTCGTCGTGAAAAATTTGTCGTAAACGGCGGACCAAATGGCGGAGATGGTGGCAAGGGCGGAGATATTTGGTTTAAGTGTGATAACAACACGCATACGCTCTCTCATTTTCAAAAAAAGATGCATATAAAAGCTGATAACGGTGTTCCGGGAGAAGGCTCAAATATGAACGGAAAATCCGGTGTTAAAAAGGTTATCATAGTACCGCCGGGAACGCAGATAATCGACCTAGAGAGCGGGGAAGTGCTGTTTGATATGCTAGAGGATGGGCAAGAGGAGCTTTTTATAATGGGCGGAAAAGGTGGGCTTGGAAACACTCACTTTAAATCATCCACAAATCAAAGACCTACTTACGCTCAACCGGGGCAAAAGGGAGAGACAAGAAGAATTAAGCTTGACCTTAAACTTATAGCTGATGTCGGCTTAGTAGGCTTTCCAAATGTTGGCAAATCTACTCTTATCTCAACTGTCTCAAATGCTCGTCCTGAGATTGCAAATTATGAGTTTACAACACTTACGCCAAAACTCGGGCAGGTAAATATAGGCGATTTTGAGTCGTTTATTATGGCTGATATTCCCGGTATTATAGGCGGAGCACATGAGGGAAAAGGTCTTGGAATAGAGTTTTTAAGACATATAGAAAGAACAGAGATTCTTCTTTTCATGGTTGATTTGGCATCATATAGAGATTTAAAAGAGCAGATAGAGACGCTAAAAGAAGAAGTGGCAGCGTTTTCAGACAAATTGGCACAGAGTAAATATGCTATTGCCTTAACTAGAGTTGACGTAGTGCCTCCGAATGAAATAGAAGAGTTGGTTAAGAGTTTTTTAGAGATAGTTGGAGTTAAAGCAAACAAAGATAGTGATATTGGTTTTGATGAGACAATGCCATATTTTATTCAAAAAACAGCAGATGGGACACTTGGCTATAACAGAGAACTTCCATACTTTGTAGTGCCTATCTCCTCGGCTACAAATAAAAATATAGAGCCGCTTAAAAATGCTCTTTTTAAATTAGTCCAATCAAAAAGATTAGAGTCCTAAAAAATGAAAAGAGTAGTCGTAAAAGTAGGAAGTGCTGTTTTAACACAAAATGACTCTATCGCTCTAGGGAGAATGAAGGATTTAGTAGATTTTTTATGCGAACTTAGAGAGACAAACGAAGTTATTTTAGTCTCCTCTGGAGCGGTAGCAGCAGGGTACACCTCTTTAAAGCTAGATAGAAGCATACTGCAAAACAAGCAGGCGTTAGCTTCAATAGGGCAGCCGATACTTATGAACAAATATAGTAAGAAGTTTGGAGTGCATGATGTGTTAACTGCGCAGGTTTTAGTAACCGCTGCAAACCTTCAAAGAGAAGATGAGATACAAAGAATCAAAGATACAGTCAATACTCTTCTCTCAAACGGCGTTATCCCCATTATCAATGAAAATGATGCAACCTCCACAAAGGAGCTAGTTGTTGGAGACAATGACCAGCTTTCAGCATATATTACAAAATATACCGACTCAGATTTGCTTATAATTCTCTCAGATATTGATGCCTACTATGATAAAGATCCAAGAAAATTTACAGATGCAAAAATATTTAAAACCGTGCATAGCATAAATCAAAATGAGCTTGAAAAAGAGGCGACTCCTCATGGCGCTTTTGCTACAGGCGGAATATTGACGAAACTAAAAGCTGCAAACTATCTTTTAGGACATGGAATAGACATGGTTCTTACAAGCGGATACGATTTAAGCGACATTAAAAGTCTTATGTTACAAAACAGACATGCAGGCGGAACTCTTTTTACTAAGGAGAAGTGATGAAAATAATTTTCATGGGAACACCGGAGTATGCAGGACGGATTTTAGAAAAAATTATCAGCACAAAAGATATGGAAGTTGTTGGTGTATATACCCAGCCTGATAAGCCTGTAGGACGGAAAAAAGTTCTTACTCCTCCCATCGTAAAAACTATAGCACTGCAAAATAACATTATCGTTTATCAACCAAATAGATTAAGAGATGCAGCAACGATTACAGAGTTGAAAAAAATAGAGTGTGACTATATAGTGGTTGCCGCTTATGGACAGATACTTCCACGTGAAATATTAGAACATGCCCCTTGCATAAATCTTCATGCTTCAATACTACCGAACTACAGGGGTGCTAGCCCGATACAGCAAATTCTCTTAAATGCAGACAGTAAAACAGGCGTAACTGCTATGCTTATGGATGAGGGGCTTGATACTGGAGATATTATAAAGATTCAAGAGATTGACGTTGATGCAAATGAGATGTCAGAGTCGCTCTTTGATAGGCTTACGGATACTGCATGTGAGTTAATTGTTGACGTGCTGAAGAATTTTAATAAATATACGCCCAAAAAACAGGACGATTCAACCTCCTCACACTGCACAAAAATTACCAAACAAGATGGGGAAGTTTCGTTTGCTGATGCTGAGGCTCTCTTTAATAAGTATCGTGCATTTACACCTTGGCCGGGCATTTACCTTGCCTCTGGACTTAAACTAAAGAAGATAAAATTAGTTGAAAACCAGAGTGAAAATGAGAGTGGAAAAATCCTGCAAATAGAAAAAGATTCTATTATCGTCGGATGTAAAAAGGGGAGAATTCGCATTTATAGAGTACAGCCGGAATCAAAAAATGAGATGGATGTTCTCTCTTATATAAACGGCAAAAGAGTAAGTGTTGCAGATACTCTCTCTTGACAGCGTAGATTCAACACAAAAATATTTAAAAGAGTTGATGCTAGAGGACAAAATTTCTCCACCTTGTGCAGTTATGGCGAATTTTCAAACAGCCGGAGTGGGAAGCAGAGAAAACTCTTGGAATGGAGTACGGGGTAATCTCTTTTTATCCTTTGCACTTGCACTAGAGGATTTGCCAAAAGATTTGAAACTTGAATCCGCATCTATATATTTTTCTTTTATTTTAAAGGAGACATTAGAAGATTTCGGATCTGCCCTATGGCTAAAATGGCCTAACGATTTTTATATAAATAACAAAAAAGTCGGCGGAATGATTACAAATTTGGTTAAAAACAGCCTGCTTTGCGGGGTTGGATTAAACATGGCAAAAGCACCGAATAATTTTACGAAATTAGATGTGGATTTACACAGAGATGAACTTATAAAAAGATATTTTTTAAATATAGAAAAAAAGAGCTCATGGAAGCAAGTTTTTAGTAAATATGAGTTAGAATTTTATAAGAATCAAAAATTTTATACACACAGCAAAAGTTTAAAAATTTCTTTAGAAAATGCGTCACTGCAGAGCGATGGTTCTGTTGTAATCAACGGCGAGAGGATATATAGTCTAAGATGAGTGAAGTAATTGTAATTGCAAATCAAAAAGGCGGTGTCGGTAAAACAACTACAGCCGTAAACTTAGCTGCCTCACTTGCAGTTGCAGAAAAAAAAGTTCTTTTAATAGACTCAGACCCTCAGGCAAACGCCACTACGTCTTTGGGATTTCACAGAAATGATTATGAATTTAACCTGTATCATGTACTTATTGGAACAAAAAAATTAAAAGATATTATACTAAAATCAGAACTTCCGACTCTTCATTTGGCACCATCAAATATCGGACTTGTGGGAATAGAAAAAGAGTATTATGATGCACAAAATTCCAAAGGGCGCGAGCTTGTTTTGAAAAAAGCGATAGCAAATGTCCTCAAGGATTATGACTATATTATTATAGACTCTCCTCCGGCTTTAGGACCTATGACGATAAATGCTCTTTCAGCTTCAAACTCGGTAATAATTCCTATACAGTGTGAATTTTTTGCGCTCGAGGGTTTAGCACAGCTGTTAAACACTGTAAAACTTGTGAGAAAATCAATAAATCAAAAATTAAATATCAGAGGTTTTTTGCCAACAATGTTTAGTGCTCAAAATAATCTCTCTAAACAGGTTTTTGCAGATTTGAAACAGCATTTTGATAGTAAACTTTTTAAAGATTCAAGCGGAGAGATTATAGTGGTTCCAAGAAATGTAAAACTAGCGGAGTCACCGTCATTTGGCAAACCTGCCATTCTTTATGATGTAAAATCGATAGGTTCAATATCTTATCAAAATTTAGCACAAGCGATTATGAAAGCATGAAGTCACAAAAACTAGGCAGAGGATTGGGCGCACTTTTAGGTGAAATAGACGAAGCGTATGAAAATGAGATTTCTCAAAAAGATTCGATTATAGAGATTCCTCTAAAAGATATAAGACCAAATCCGTTTCAACCGAGAAAGCATTTTGAAGAGAGTTCTCTTTATGAGCTTAGCGAATCTATAAAAAATGATGGATTGCTTCAACCTATAGTAGTGACAGAAGATGTTGATGGGTATGTTTTGATTGCAGGAGAGAGAAGATTGCGCGCATCAAAACTAGCAAAGTTAAAAACTATTCGTGCAATTATTTTAAATAGTGACGAACAGAAGATGAGACAATTCGCTCTTATAGAAAATATCCAAAGAGATGAGTTAAACTCGATTGAGCTGGCTCATGCGTATGGGGAGCTTATCAAGCTTCATGAGATTACACAAGAAGAGTTATCTGCTAAAATTCATAAAAGTAGAACACACATTACAAATACTATAAGACTTTTGCAACTTTCACAAAAAACACAAAGAGCACTTGTAGAGAAGAAGATAAGTACAGGGCACGCTAAGGTTTTAGTAGGTTTAGATGAGAAGCAACAACAGTTGATTGTAAACTCAATAATTGGGCAAAAACTGAGTGTTAGAGAAGTTGAGACAACTATAAAAAGTATAAAAAATTCAAAACCCGAAACTGCTCCAAAAGCAGAGGCTTCATTATATAATTTTAATAATATAAAAGATAGATTATCAGAACTTGGTTTTAAAAGCAGAAGTTCAAATAAGAGTTTAACTATAGATTTTCAAAACAGAGAACAAATAGATAATTTTTTAGACTTATTTTTAAAATAAAACAGTAAAAATTGAAATAAATTTAAATTGCTTTTTAAAAATATAAAATTTTTTTAAATTTTTTGTCAGTTTAACAATTCTTTTAATTTTAACATAGTATAATCACGCAACTTTTAGGAGGTGCTATGTTAGATATAAATCCGATACTACTTGTAGTTACATTAATCGTGTTTCTTACGCTTATAGCCGTTCTGAACAGTTGGCTTTACAATCCATTATTTGCTTATATGAGTAAAAGAGATGAAGACATCAAAAAAGACCTTGAAAAAGTAGGTTCAAATGATGACGAAATCAAAGAATTTGAATCAAAAGCAGAGTCGATAATTGTAAACGCTAAACTAGAAGCTGCGGCCTTAAGAGAGAAAGTTATTACGGATGCTAAAGAGTTAGCAGAGAGTAAGTTAGAAGCAAAACGTGCTGAACTGGCTAGTCAGTACTTAGAGTTTGAGCAGTTACTCGCTCGTACTCGCGAACAGTTGGGCAGTGATTTAAAATTACAAGTTCCACTGTTCAAAGAAGCTGTAAAAGCTAAATTTAGTCAAATATAAGGATGTACTGTGAGTAGAATTTTAGTATTTATGCTAATGATATCAACCTATGCATTGGCATCTAGCGGCAGTGCAGAAAATGCAGGTACCGATATAGTACAAAGAACAGTAAACTTTTTACTGTTTGCAGGTCTTATCTGGTATCTTATTGCAGAACCTGTTAAAAATTATTTTGCATCAAGAAGTCAGGGAATCGCTGATGAAATGAAAAAAGTGCAAGATAAATTAAGAGAGACGGCAGCCTTGAAAAAAGACGCTCTTGCAAAAATAGCATCAGCAGAAAAGTTTGCACAAAACTTAACAGTCAGCTCAAAAAAAGAGAATAAAATTATCAATGATAGCATTATGTCTCAATGCGATGTTGATGTTGAAATAATGATAAAGCAACAAGCTGTTTTGATAGAATATGAACAAAGAAAAATGGTTCGAAGTGTTGTTGAAGAGATACTCAAAGAAGTTCTTAGTCAAAGTGATGAGAGCTTTGATAAAGAAGCCATGGCAAATGTTATCTTAAAGAAGGTGGCATAATATGGAAGAGTTAATCGCAAAAAGATATACAAAAGCTATTAAGCAAGATTCTGATGCACAGAAGATGCAAGATATAGCTTTTGTGTTCTCTATTTTAGCTAAAGCATTTGAAAATAAAAAATTTATTCAAATTATCAACAACCCTGATGTTAGTAAAAAACAAAAATCAGAAATCTTATTGGATGCAGTTAAGTCTGTTAACTTTAAAGAGGTTGAGAACTTAATAAAACTACTTGCTGAGCACAATCGTATCAATATTATTCCTGCAATTGCAGAAGTTATGAGAAAAGATATTGCTAATACAAACAAGAGTTATAGCGGAACTGTTTACAGCGATAGCGATATCGATGCTAAAGTCATAGCAGATTTAAGTAGCGGTTTAGGTAGTAAATTTGATTCAAAAATATTATTAAAGTTTGAAAAAGAGAGCTTTAACGGAATAAAAGTGGATGTTGAAGATTTAGGTATTGAGATTAGTTTCTCAAAATCAAGAATTAACAGTCAAATTATAGAACATATTGCAAAAGCAATTTAACTTTCAACGAGAGGAGATGTGTAGTGGTAGCAAAAATTCAGGCTGATGAAATCAGCTCAATAATTAAAGAGCGTATCGATAACTTTGAACTAAGTGTAGATATTAATGAGACGGGTAAAATTGTCTCTTATGCTGATGGTGTTGCGCAAGTTTACGGACTTAGCAACGTTATGGCTGGGGAGATGGTAGAGTTTGAAGAGGGAACAAGAGGTTTAGTTATGAACCTTGAAGAGAGCACGGTAGGGGTTGTTATCCTTGGACTAGGAGCAATGTTAAAAGAGGGTATGTCAGTTAAAAGATTAGGCAGACTTCTTCGTGTTCCAGTTGGTGATGCGCTTCTTGGACGCGTTGTAAATGCTCTTGGTGAACCAATTGACGGCAAAGGTCCTATTGAAACAAGCGAGACTCGTTTTGTTGAAGAAAAAGCTCCTGGTATTATGGATAGAAAATCTGTTCATGAGCCGCTAGCTACAGGTATTAAAGCTATTGATGCGCTTGTTCCGATCGGCAGAGGTCAACGTGAGCTTATTATCGGTGATAGACAAACAGGTAAGACAACTGTTGCTCTTGATGCTATCATTAACCAAAAAGGTAACGGCGTTGTATGTATTTATGTTGCAGTCGGTCAAAAAGAGTCAACTGTTGCACAAATCATCCGTCGTTTAGAAGAGCATGGTGCATTAGAATACACTATTATTGTTTCCGCTACTGCATCTGAAGCGGCAGCACTTCAATTTTTAGCACCATATACAGGTGTTACTATGGGTGAATACTTCCGTGATAACGCTAGACACGGTCTAATCGTATATGATGATTTAAGTAAACATGCGGTTGCTTATCGTGAGATGTCGCTTATACTTCGTCGTCCTCCGGGTCGTGAAGCATATCCGGGTGACGTTTTTTATATCCACTCTCGTCTTCTTGAAAGAGCTGCGAAAGTTTCTGATGAAAGAGGTGCAGGATCACTTACTGCGCTTCCTATTATTGAGACACAAGCTGGTGACGTTGCTGCATATATTCCAACTAATGTTATCTCAATTACAGATGGTCAGATTTTCCTTGAAACTGAACTATTTAACTCAGGTATTCGTCCGGCTATTAACGTTGGTCTTTCAGTTTCACGTGTTGGTGGAGCTGCTCAAATCAAGGCTACAAAGCAAGTCGCGGGAACACTAAGACTTGATTTGGCTCAGTATCGTGAACTTCAGGCATTTGCTCAGTTTGCATCTGATCTTGATGAGACATCTCGTAATCAGCTAGAGCGTGGACAAAGAATGGTAGAGGTTCTAAAGCAACCTCCATTTTCTCCACTCTCAGCTGAAAAGCAAGTTATGATTATATTTGCAGGAAATGAAGGTTTCTTAGATGATATGAATCCATCAAACATTGTTCGTTTTGAAGCAGAGATGTATCCTTTTGTTGAAGCATCTTATCCTCAAATATTTGAGAGTATTAGAAGCACTTCTAAAGTAGATGATGATACTAAAGCATTAATGAAAAAAGCACTTGAAGAGTTCAAAGCTAGCTTTGTAGTAGCGTAAGGAAAACTTTATGGCAAACTTGAAAGATATTCAAAGACAGATTAAGAGTGTTACTAACACTCAAAAGACGACTCGTGCTATGAAGCTTGTATCTACTGCAAAGCTTCGTCGTGCTGAAGAGTTAGCTAAACGCTCTCGTCTTTATGCTGCAAAAATGAATCAGGTAATTGCCGAAATAGCTGGACGTATTAAATGTAACAAAATTGGCGGACTCGACAATCGATGTTTTATAGAGATTGAAGATCCAAAAACAGTTGACATTGTTTTTGTAACTGCTGATAAGGGTTTATGTGGCGGTTTTAATATTCAAACTATTAAAGCTGTTAAAAAACTCTTAGCAGAGTATAAAGCAAAAAATGTAAAAGTGCGTTTACGTGGAATCGGTAAAAAAGGTATTGAGTTTTTTAAATATAATGAGGTTGAACTTTTTGACTCAGTTGCAAATCTTAGCTCGAATCCGGACAAAAATAATTCAGATGATTTTATAATCTCATCTATTGAAGATTTTAAAGATGGCAAAATAGATGCTTTACACATGGTATATAACGGTTATAAAAACATGATAACTCAAGAGTTGCATGTAAATAAAGTATTGCCTGTTGACTCAAGCCAATTTAAGTGTGATGAGCCAGAAAAATCTATGCTAGAGGTTGAGTCTCAAGATGAAGAGAAAATGTTGGATTCTTTAGTAAATAGATATGTTCAATATGCAATGTACTATGCGTTAATCGATTCTGTTGCTGCTGAACATAGTGCTAGAATGCAGGCCATGGATGCAGCTACTAATAATGCAAAAGATATGGTTAAGTCATTAAATGTTCAATTTAATAAAGCGAGACAAGCAGCAATTACTACAGAGCTTATAGAGATTATAAGCGGTGTAGAGTCTATGAAATAATGGAGAAAAATATGATTGGTAAAATAAGCCAGGTTATGGGCCCGGTTGTTGACGTTGATTTTGATGGATATCTTCCAATAATTAATGAAGCAATCGAAGTTAATATACATTTAGAAGGTACAGTAACTCGTTTAGTGCTTGAAGTTGCAGCACACTTAGGTGATGGTCGTGTTAGAACGATTGCTATGGATATGAGTGAAGGTTTAGTTCGCGGTATGGACGCAAAAGCTACAGGTGCGCCTATTAAAGTTCCTGTTGGAGAGAAAGTTCTTGGACGTATCTTTAACGTAATTGGCGAAACTATTGATAATGGTGAGCAAATTACGGATGCTCCTATGTGGTCAATCCACCGTGAACCTCCAAAATTGGTTGAACAATCAACTACTACAGAGATGTTTGAAACAGGAATTAAAGTTGTTGACCTTTTAGCGCCTTATTCTAAAGGTGGAAAAGTTGGCTTGTTTGGTGGTGCTGGTGTTGGTAAAACAGTTATTATTATGGAACTTATTCACAACGTTGCTATGGGACATGAAGGCCTATCTGTATTCGCTGGTGTTGGTGAGAGAACTCGTGAGGGTAACGACCTTTACCATGAGATGAAAGATTCTAACGTACTTGACAAAGTTGCACTGTGCTATGGTCAAATGAGTGAGCCTCCAGGAGCACGTAACCGTATCGCTTTAACTGGTCTTACTATGGCTGAATATTTTAGAGATGAAAAAGGATTAGATGTATTGATGTTTGTTGATAATATCTTCCGTTTTGCTCAATCTGGTTCAGAGATGTCAGCACTTCTTGGACGTATCCCTTCAGCAGTTGGTTATCAACCCACACTAGCTCGTGAAATGGGTGCTCTTCAAGATAGAATTACATCAACAAAAAATGGTTCAATCACTTCAGTTCAAGCTGTTTATGTACCAGCCGATGACTTAACTGACCCTGCTCCGGCTTCTGTTTTTGCTCACTTAGATGCAACTACGGTTCTTAACCGTAAAATTGCTGAAAAAGGTATCTATCCTGCGGTTGATCCATTGGATTCATCTTCAAGATTACTTGATCCTCAAATTTTAGGCGAAGAGCATTACAGTGTAGCTCGTGGTGTACAACAAACACTTCAAAAGTATAAAGACTTACAGGATATTATTGCAATTCTTGGTATGGATGAGCTTAGTGAAGATGATAAAAATATTGTTGAACGTGCTCGTAAAATTGAGAAATTTTTATCACAGCCGTTTTTCGTTGCCGAAGTATTTACAGGTTCTCCAGGTAAATATGTTTCTTTAGCAGACACTATTAAGGGCTTTAAAATGATCCTTAGCGGCGAATGCGACCATATGCCAGAGGGTTCTTTCTACATGGTTGGTGGTATAGATGAGGCAATTGAAAAAGCTGGAAAAATGAAGTAATTCATAAAGGACTGACATGAATAAGTTAAAACTTGAAATCCTTACTCCTAACGGCGTTATCTATAATGGTAATGCACTTAGCGTAACTCTTCCGGGTGAAGAGGGCGAGTTTGGAGTTCTAGCAGAACACTCTTGTTTGACTACACTGCTTGAAGCAGGTGTAGTTGATGTAGAGAAAGAGGATAAATCAGTCGAATCAATTCTTATCAGCTGGGGTGTTGTTCAGGTTGATGAAGAGAAAGTTATAGTATTAGTCGAGGGTGCAGTAGCAATTCGCGGAGAGACTGAAAGTGCTATTTCTAAAGCGCTAGAAGATGCGAAAAAGCTTATTAAATCTATTAAACAAGATAGCTCTGCAATTGCTACCGTTATGGCAAAACTTGAGTCGGCAGCACAAAATTTACTATAGATTATGATTAACGAAATAATTGATTTTTATATAAAAAGCCACTCAGTTACGCTGGGTGTTTTAGCCCTTTTAGCTATATATTTTATAGTGCTAAACTGGGTTTTTTTCTATCGATATTTTTCTCTTAATAGTTGGCTTGAGACAGAAAGCCGATCATTAGAGGGTCTTTTGATGGGTTCAACTGCAGTAAATTCACAATCTTTTTTAAGCAATTTTTTAAAAACAAGTACAAATACCTCAAAAGATATTTTAGCACTTGCTACATCTGCGGCTACTAAAGATGCTACAAAAGGTCTCTCGGTGCTTTCCGTATTTGCCTCTACTACTCCTTTTATAGGTCTTTTTGGAACGGTTGTTTCTATATTGGATACCTTTACGCATATTGGGCAAAGTAGCGGCGGCATGTCTGTGATAGCAAGTGGAGTCTCTGATGCATTAGTAGCAACAGCTGCCGGTATTTTTGTTGCAATTTTTGCATACACATATCATCAAATTCTTAAGAGAAAATCATATGAACTTATTAGTTTTATTGAGATGCAAAGCGACGCAATAATAGCTAGAAAAGTTTAACAATGGCTTATGACTGGGATGAAAAACCTGAACTAAACATCACTCCGCTTGTGGATGTGATGCTTGTTCTTTTAGCAATTATGATGGTTATTGCACCTAATATGATATATGAAGAGAGAATAAATCTTCCTCAAAGTTCAAAAACAAAATCATTATCTAAAATACCTCCTGTTCACATTACTATAGATAAAGATAAAAATTTAAAAGTTAATAAAGACAACTACCAACTCAATGCTTTTTTGGATAATTTTTTTCTCTATTCAAAAAAATTAGATTTAAAAGCAACTGTTCTTATTAGTGCAGATAAAAGTTTGGATTATGGTGTTGTTATGTCTGTATTGGCTGCTGTTAAACAGGCAGGTTTTACTGAGGTATCATTAGCTACTAATGGATAATAAAAACTCCTATTTCTATATTAGCGGAGCTATATCGCTATCTTTTTTTATATTTTTCTCACTACTTTTTTTGCTATTTATCACGTCATCAAAAGAGAAGAAAACCTTTGCTATGAAAAAAGAGAACTATATATCTATATCCATGGATATCCCAAAGATTCAAGCAAGTAGTGCTAAGAAAAGTGTTGATACTCCCATTAAAGAAGAGCCAGATATAAAGCCGGTTATAAAAGAGGAACCTAAAAAAGAGACAACTAAAGAGATTGAGAAAAAAACAAGAACAGTTGAAGATCTCTTTAGTGAAGTTTGGACCAAAGATATTAAAAAGACGCAGGAAGAAAAACCGACACCAGATAAGAGAGTGTTGAATGAAATTCAAAAAAAGATTCAAAAATCAGATATAAACAAAGCTGAATCAATTTCAAAAAGAATCCAGAGCCTAGATGCATCTAAAAAGGATGATGAGAGTTCAAAAAGCTCTACGGCAACAGAGGTTAATGAATATTTGGCTAAAATTCAAGCTTTAGTATACGAGTATTTTTATCCGCCTGAAAACTCGCAAGGCAACGCTGTGACAGCTGTTATTGAGCTTACTTCCATGGGAAAAGTAGTTGACTTTAGAATTCTGATATACTCGGAGAGTGATGCTCTAAATAGAGAGTGCGATAAGATAAAAGATAGACTCAGTAGTGTACTTTTTCCAAAAAGCCCTAATAATAGTTCAGGGGTATATAAAATAATTTTAATTTCTGAGGAGTAATATTTGAAAATATTAATTTCATTTTTCATGGCAATAACTTTTTTGTTTGCAAGTGACGCAACTATAGAGGTTATTAAAAAAGTTGATTCACTTCCATCATTGGCAATTGAGGATGCGTCTGTTAGTTATGAGGAGACTTTTAGAAATAAATTTTTTAAATCAATAGTTGCAGATTTAAATGTTCTTTCAATCTTTAACGTAGAGAGATTTCACCGCAAAGTTGACTATGATGCCAGTAGCGTATTGGTAGAAAATAAAGATATGAGCTATGTTTTAAGATATAAACTAATTGAGGACGATTCTCGCGCGTTAAATTTAGAGCTTAAGCTGATAAGCCAAGGCAGGGCTGTATTTAATAAAAACTATAAAGTTAATAATACAAACGTATATATGTTTGTTTCTCATTCAATTGCATATGACATAAATGAATTTATGGGAGAAGCTCCTGTTGAGTGGATGAAAAGAAAAGTTATCTTCTCAAGAATGACAGAGCCTCAAAAAAGTGAATTGGTTATAGCTGACTATACCCTAGCATATCAACATGTAGTTGTTAAAGGCGGTTTTAATATTTTTCCAAAATGGGCAAACAAGGAGCAGACCGCATTTTACTATACCTCTTTAGATGAGAAAAAGCCGACATTGAAGCATGTAGATATAAAAACAGGAAAAAGTAAAGTTATAAAATCTTCCGATGGAATGATGATATGTTCTGATGTAAATGATGACGGCAGTCAGTTGCTGTTGACTATGGCACCAGAAGGGCAGACCGACATCTACCTTTATGATGTTAAAACTAAAAGCACAAAAAAAATAACAACTTATGGCGGTATTGACGTAGGCGCTCAGTTTATGGGTAAAGAAAGTATAGTATTTGTTTCTGATCGCTTAGGATATCCGAATATTTTTTCAAAGAATATGAATACAGGAAGTGTTGAGCAGATGGTTCACTATGGAAAGAGCAATGCTGCATGTAGCGTATCTGGTCGGTATATAGTTTATAAAGCAAGAGAGAGTTCGGAATCTTTTGCAGACAATACATTTAACCTGCATATTATATCTACGGAGACAGATTTTATAAGAAGATTAACCGCAGTAGGTGTTAATGAATTTCCAAGATTTTCAGTTGATGGGGATGCAATTATTTTCATAAAGAACTATAAGTCTCAAAGTTCTATCGGGATTATTAGATTAAAACACAATAAAAATTATCTTTTTCCTCTAAAATATGGAAAAGTTCAGTCAATGGACTGGTAATCGCATGATTATAAAAAAATATTAATTTTATTTTGGTACAATCACGGCAACTAAATTTTAAGGTAG
>NZ_JALNZY010000122.1 GCF_023229105.1 Sulfurimonas sp. | reverse complement strand
TTAAGTGAAGAAAAAAGATTTAATCGGTAGTTGCATGGCGACGCTCAAGTCGCCACACAAAGTTTAAAATATACCCGACATAGAGCGAGCTAATGCAGATTCAAGAACCGGTTGTGCCTCTGCAAATTCAAGATTCATCTTGTTGGCAGTGCTTACGATACGTGTACGGTAAGTTTTCCACTCAACCTTTCCGCCTTTAATATCTTGTTTTGTAGTAGTTGAACTTCCTTGAGCTAAATTAGCTTGTTGAGTTTGAGTAACAACTTCGCCTTCTAGCGGTCTCTCACGAATTTGTAAGTCAGTAACCATTACATACACAACATCAGATACTAAAGCATCGCCCACAAAACCAAGTGCAGCTCCAGCTAGCCCCAATGCAGCTCCCGTTCTACCACTACCTGTCATTGCATAACCAGCAGCAGCGCCTACCGCTGCACCTGTTACTCCTGCACCAAAGCCTGAACCAAGATATGATTGCGACTCTCTAAGGTCAGATTTACCTACTTTTAAAATATTTCCTTGAAGCATATAAGTCGCCTCTTTAGGATTTTGAGTTATTTTATATCCTCTGTTTAAAAAAGAAGATGCTATAGCTTCTTTAACATTTATCTCTTTATCGGATGTATTTCTGATATCAAAATATACAACTTTTTGCTCAGGAACTACCGGTTCTAAAAATATGGTTTCTGACATTTTTGTTTGAACGTCCAAATCTTTCTTCTTAATTGCAGTATTCATAGCACTACAGCCGCTGAAGCTGAAACTCAAAGCAATCACGCTAGCCGTTATCAATAATGTAATTACATTACTAGTTTTTTTCATAAAAAACCCTTTTTGTTATTTTTGGCAAAATAATACAAGAAAAAAGCTTAAATAACTCATTTAAAATTTAAAAAAATCTTTTTAAATATTTTTATTGCAAAACTAGTAACATCCTCTTTGCATCTTTAAGAGAAGCTACTTTTTTTGCTTCAATATCTACAATTATCTTCTCATATCTCTTTGCATCTTTTAAAACCAGCAATACCATGAGAGCATCAAGTGATTTTGCTTCTTGTACTTTTTGTACAAACTCTTCATCGCTGTTTTGCTTGAGAGCTCTTTTTTTTATCTTTATTTTTGCGGCTAAAAATCCTGCAATAAACACCAACATGTAGTAGAGGTAACTGTAGTCAAACTCAAAACCGCTCTTTGATTCTTCATCAAGAAGCTCCTCTTTTTTAAAACCTGCTTCAACGCTCACATCTAAAGCATTTATGACAAGTTTTTGCAATTTTTGCTCACTAAGGCTGAAATACTCTATCTCAATCTTAGGAACCCGAAAATCTTTCTCTGCCACAAACGCAAACTTTTGTCTCCACTCTCCATGTAAGCCGTCTTCGCTAAGTTTATAGTTCTGCGCGGCCTCTTCTGCAAAAACTCTCACGCCCTCAATGTTAAACTCTATAGGTTTTAGTGCTTCAAAATTTCCCACTCCTTTGATTGCGACCTCCATGTGATACGGTTCATACGCCTTTACTTTTGGTTCATTTTTTTTTACCTCAACAGCAAAATCACCGACAAGCGGAGTGTTTGTCTCTTTAATACTAACTCTTAAAACCTTCTGTTTAATAGTCTCTTTCGTAAAATCCTCTTTTTGAACATTATCTCTTCCTATTACGGTATTTTCTATTGACTCTTTGGTAGTTTTTTTTATAATAGCTTCAAAGTCGAACTCTATATCTCCCGCTTCTTTGGCAAATGCTACAAATTCATAGCTGTTAACTCTTTTTCCTTCTACTATATGCTCACTCTGTCTTAGATTTTTAAGAGTGAATTTTTCATACTCTCCCGCAGGATTAAACTCAATCGTATAAAGCTCTGATGCATTAGTAAAATTGCACACATACTTTAGATGTATAGCTTCTTGAACAAAAGCCTCTGTTTTGTTTGAAGTTGCACTCCATGTGTATGCTGAAGCAAAAACTTCTGCCTGTAAAAGGATAAAAATTGTTAAAATTATTTTACCAAGGTCTCTTCTCATCCACGCTCCTCTTGTTGATTAGCTCATACTGTCTTGAGCTTAGTTTCGCCTTGCCGCCGTCTAGGTTTATCTGGTTTTGAGACTTTGTTTTCTTGCCCTCATCATCCGCACCGCTACTAGCTGCCGCACTTACTTGCATATTTGAGCCGCCACCCTCTTTTTGCTTCTTACTCTGCTCTTTTTTTGCAAGTGCCGATTTATCTTTGCTCTGCTGTTTCCCTGTGTTCATCTCTTTTTTCTCCCCGGCATCACGGATAAACTCCAGATTTTCATCCGCTTCTTTAGAGTACATAAGCGTTAAAGATTTCACATACGCCTCTCTTGCTTTTTCAAACTGCTGGAGTCTGATAAGTGAGTTGCCGATATTGTAGTAGATTATAGATTTAGTCTGTGCATCCGCGGATTTTACCATCTCAAAATTTTGAAGCGCACTTTCATACTTACCACTTCTGTAAAACTCTATTGCTTTATTGAAAAACTCCATATTTTGGCTCGCACTCAAATGTACTCCAAAGAGAAGAAAAAATGCCACTACATATCTCTTTAGTGTAGTCACACTTACTAAAAAAGTAAGAATTGCCAGTGCCACAAAGTAGTAAAAAAGCTCTAAATTCCTCATGATAGTTGTTTTGCTCTCTTTATCTTTGCTCTTTTGCGCTTCAAGTGCCTCAAGCAAATCATCAAAATCTTTTGTATAAATCCCGCCGCTCACATCACAAATCTCTTTACAAGCGCTGTTTTGACGGCTTACGACTATATCTCCTAGTTCATCTTTTAGCAGCTCTGCACTTTTAAGCCTTAATGTTGAGCCGCTCACAGATGCCGTCATAAAAATATTTACAACCAAAGAGTTCTCTTTTGCAAATCTGCTCTCAGCCTCGTAGCTAAGCTCATCTCCTCCATCGCTAAAGAGCACGACTGTGGCTGTTTTTGAGTTTGACATCTTTCGTGAGAGTTTAAGAGCCGACATTATAGAGCTTCCCTGCGTGATGATAAATTTCTCATCAAGCGAGCTAAAGAGATGAAGCAAAAGCTCCTTATCCTCAGTAAGCGGAGAGAGAATAATAGCATTAGTGGTAAATCCAAGAATGCCAAAGCGGCTCTGCTGTTGCGCCTCTACAAGCTTTTTTAGCATCTCTTTTGCATAGGATAATCTTGTAGGCTCAAAGTCACTTCCTTGCATCGAAAAAGAGAGGTCAACACCGATAATAACATCACTAAGAATCTGTTTTGACTCTATTGGCTCTTGTTCGATAACTGGTCTGCTAAGGGCTATGATGATAAAAAGGGATGTCAATATATAACCATATAGGCTAACTCTAAACTCTCTTATATCCCTTTTTATAAACAGCGGTAAAAGCAGCAGCGTAAGCCAGAGGTATTGCGGGTACAAAAGGCTCATTTTCTTACCTCTTTAAATAGTAAAAAAAGTAACAAAAAGAGTGCAAGAAGCAAGGGG
>NZ_JALNZY010000033.1 GCF_023229105.1 Sulfurimonas sp. | reverse complement strand
AGTTTTTGCTCCTCTTTAAAGTTAAGAGGTGGCTCGGTATCTACTTCAAATTTAATTTTTAATAGTTTACCTGCATTAAAACTTTTGACAATATCCTCAGGAGCATTAATAGCAAGAAGGTGTTTAATGGTATTGCCTTTGATAAATGCAGATTGCACTGCACTTTGCTCTTTTACCTTTGTCTCAATTTGAGCTTCAAAACCATAAATTTTTAGTGTTTGAAGTACAGCTTTTTCATATTTACTCAGATCAAATGATGGATCAGGTTTAAGTAGTGAAAAATCAAGATCTTCTGAAAACCTTGGCAGACCGTATAATATTCTAAGTGCAGTGCCACCATAAAATACTGCATGATTGAAAAAACCTGCATCACTTAGTGCGTATAAAACGATCTCTTGTAATATCTCTCGAAGAGCTTCATATGGATCGTCTTTTGAAAGATCATAATTTTGTAGCATTGCTGTAATGTGTGGATGTGTATTAGCCATCTTTTTGCCTTTTTTTAATTCTTGCTGTCATATCGCGTAATTTAGGTGAAGAGTAAGCCATAGAAATTTTCCATAAAAGTGTTGTATCTAGGTTTTCTAACTCTTTAAGTTCTATACGAAGATCATCTTCAAGATATTCTAATATCTCATCTTTTTTTATATCAGCAATTCTTTTATCAGCATAGACTTGATCACATAATGCTTTCTCAGCTGTTGCAATCATATAACCACCATCATGCTCATCATATTTCCAATCAATTCCTATAGAGTACGCATTTGATGGAATTTTTTTGTAGCTAAATGTACCTATATCTGTAGCGTATGTTTCAGGGCGATAGGTTGTAGCAGAAGTAACTGTATAGACTCGTTCCGGTATTAAACCGTGATAAGACAATGCATATTCATAGGAGACATAAGACGGTTTATGGATTATGTTCGCTATAGCGATAAGGTTCAAAGGGTAACTTCTATAATCTGCACCAAGAGCATAAACACCTCTTTTGAGACGAATAAGTTCTCCTTTTTTAATCATACTGTTAATTTTTTTCGTAGGTTGGGCATATTCTTGTTCTAAGATAGGTTTTAGCATCTCAGCTGTAAAAACATTCAATCTGACACTCTTTTTTAATTGCACAATATTCATGGAGTAATTATACAGTCTTAAATAAAATTAAGCAATAAATATACAAAAAAAGTAGTTTTTATGACTTTACTGTTATTAAAAAGCTTAAATATATTTAATAAATAATGGATATTTTTATATCATATGACATAAATATTGTGTCACATTTAATTCTTTCAAAACTCATTTTTATTTTCAAGTCTCGTTCGATTTAATTTTGTAAGTATAACTAATTTCGGAATTTTTTATATGTTTTTTTCATTTTTTTACTACAGTTTTTACTACAAAATTTGAAAAACAATGAAAATAGATGATATGCTATGAAAATTTAAAACCTTCTACTAAGTCCTAAATATAGGACTTTTGAAAAGAAATGAAACAGTTTAAGAAAAGATGAAAAGTGTTAAAAAACAGACTTAGGATCTGGTGCCGTAAGGTGTGGAGGTTCAAGTCCTCTCATCCGCACCATTGCCTAAAATAGGCACTTACAGAGCTTTTAAAGGCTCAAAAACTTCTCAAAATAAAATCTTAGGGTACTGTTTAGGGTACGGTTTTAGAATTTAAACTCAAAATATTAACAACTTACGCCAATTCAAGTAGTAAGTGCAACACCTAGTTAAACTACTACAAAAGCTCAACTCTTATCTTCACAACAACTTTTTTTATATACTCATCCTTACCGCCTACTATTAGACAGGGCATATGTGCATCATGTGGGTAAAACATTATAAAAGAGCCAACAGGAATGTCAGAGCGTGAGTGATATGGAGTGTCGTTTTCATAGAACTCTGCATCTTTGGAGGTATCATAAGGAGTTTTAACCTTGAGGGAGTCTATGAAAAAACACTCAAAACCTTCTGTGCCTCTTAGCGTTGTCTGAATGTCGACATAGTTTTTATGTGATTCAATTATGGCTTTTTCTCTAGGAATTGTCTTGTAGCTCATAACTATTGCAAAAATATTTTCACCATCTATCTCATATCTTCCATCTTCTGTCTCATGTGTTATGGAGTTTAAAAACTCAAATGCTCTTTGCCATGGCGTGCCAAATTTATAAATTTGGTAGTTTTTTAATTTATCGACAATCATGCTTTTGCCTTATGTTCTAATTTTTTTGCCTCTTTGTAGAACCTCTCAAGTCCTTTTTGGGCTTTTTTGTCAACGCTGTATGAGATATACTTTAGATAGTTTAGGATATCTTCTTGCGCTATTTTAGTTCTGGCGGAGGCTTCGTTTAGTATGTATCTTGGGATTTTCACTTTTCGTCTTAAGAAATTATTCTCAATTTTTTTATAAAGCAATCTCTCTTTGTGGTAGCATAAAAGTGCGAAAACAAAAGGGAGATTGTATTTTTGAGTCCATATTTTTGCCAAATCTGTATGCGGCTTATTTTGTAGGTAGTATCGCAGGGCTTTATCGCCTATTAGCACTTCACCTTTAATATCTAAGATTTTTGCAAGCACGTTTGATGTCTCCGATTCTGTGTCGGTCACATTGTCTTCATTTGGAATTACCAAAACGCTAAGTACCTCGCCTCTTGCGACAATCCCCATGTTTACATGTTTTTGTTTTTTTGCTCTGATGCTTGAGATAAAGGCTGCATCTACTTTTTTTGAGATAAATTTTTGGTTTGTTTTTGCCGGAACACCTCTGTAGTAGTGCATGCTCATGCTCTGTTGAGAGCTTTTTGTAAAACGTTTCATAAACACATGAAAAGGTAGAAGGTTTAGGTACTCAATTTTTCCAAAAATCAAAAGTTACTCCGAGATAATATACTCAAAAGTATACATCCCTTAACTTATAAAAAAGATGAGTTGGTTATAATCATAGTAAAAAAATTGTTTTAGGAGTAGTCTTATGGTACGAGTGGAATTTTTAGGTCCTATACAAAAAGAGCCCCTGATGTTAGAGATAACAAACTTAAAGGAGTTGGCAAGCATACTGCAAGAGGATGAGTCCATGAAAGAGTGGCTTGAAAACTGTGCGGTTGCCGTAAACGATATGCTTGTTTGTAGTAGAGAGATAGAGCTAAAAGATGGCGATAGAGTCGCTCTTCTTCCTCCTGTTTGTGGAGGCTGATTGATGTTATACCTTTATGATGGTCCTCTTAATGTGGCGACAATCCTAAAAGAGTGGTACGAACAGGAAGCTAGTAGTAATTACGGGGCATATATCTCTTTTGTAGGAACTGTAAGAAGTGAAGACAATATAGAGGGGCTTAGTTTTGATATATATGAACCAATACTTAACTCATGGTTTGATGCATGGCAAAAAAAAGCAGCAGCAAAAGGTGCAATTATAAAAATGGCGCACTCAAGAGGGGATGTAATGCTTCATGAGTCCTCATATATAGCTGCTGTTTTTTCTCCAAAACGCCGTGTTGCGCTAGAGTTGATAGATGAGTTTGTCGAGGATTTCAAAGCATCTGCTCCTATTTGGAAATATGATTTAAGGGGCGAAAAAAGAGTCTATGCACTTGAGCGCTCAACCGCAATTAAAGGGAGTGGCCTTTTAAAATGAGCCTATTATCTTATGAAACAAGCCAAAATATGCTTGACTTACTACATGTCAACTCCTCAAGAAGCCAAAATGTGCCACTTAGCCTATCTCTTGGAAGGGTTTTGGCCCAGAATATTGTTGCAGAGTTCAATGACCCGCAGTTTCCTACGGCTTCGATGGACGGATATGCAGTTATACATAGTGATTTAGAGAGTAAAGAGATAGTAATACTCGGAGACAATCCAGCCGGAAGTGAAGAGAAGAGAACTATCAAGAGCAAAGAGTGCATCAAGACTTTTACAGGTTCCATGATGCCTCATGGCGCAGATACGCTTATTCAGATAGAAAATGTAAGTGTAGATAACGGCAAAATTACCGTAGATGAAAGAGTTCCTCTTGGTAATGCGGTTCGCCCAGTCGGGGAAGGATATAAAGCAGGGGATGTGCTTATAAAGCAAGGGACTAGAATCGGTTTTGCCGAGATAGGGGTTATGGCGGCACTCAATCAAGTGATGGTAAAAGTTGCACTTAAGCCACGAGTTTGTGTTATCTCAACTGGAAGTGAGATTTTAGATCTTGGTGTAAACAGCACAAATCCCGCGCAGATAAGAAGCTCAAACAATTATACGTTAGCAGCACTTTTTGAACAAGCTGGTGCGGAAGTTATTCAGCTTGGAACGGTGGGAGATGATAGAGATTCCATCATGCAGACATTTCAAAATGCGCTTTTGAGCGCTGATATACTTGTGAGTACAGGCGGAGTAAGTGTCGGGGATTATGATTTTGTAAAAGATGTAGTTCCACGAATCGGTGCAGAAGTTGTTTATAAAGGTGTTGCTATTAAACCCGGTAAACATATCTTGGTTGCACAAAGAGAAGATAAATTTGTTCTGGCACTTCCCGGGTTTGCTTACTCCTCAACGGTTACGGCAATACTCTATGTGCTTCCGCTAATTGCGAAGATGCTGGGGCGCAAAAGTGCATATAAAACTGTAGCGGCAAAACTTAGTGAAGATTTTACAAAGAGAAGCAGACTTACAGAGTTTACAGCGTGTAATGTCAAGGTTGTTGACGGGGAGTATTTTGTAAATTTTAAGGACAAAAAAGTCGGAAGTTCAGCAATACTGACTAACATGTTAGATGGTAGTGCACTTATGATTACAGGCGAGGATGATGATGATTTGCCAGCGGGAACATTTGTAAATGTTATTTTATTGGATAATTTTTAGACTTTATATAAAGTTTATACAGTTTTGATAAACTATTCTTAAATTTTTTAATCAAAGGATTTAATATGTTAAAGAGAGTTATAGCTGTTTTCATTATTTTTTTATCCCTCCTTAGAGCTGATGGTGATCTTAAAAAGGCTGTTTTTGATTTAACGACATCTGATTTTACAACCTTTGAAAATAGAGTTATTAAAGCAGTGGCTTTTAATAAAACTCACTATGAGAGTAAATTTCAAGAGTTAGATATTATAGTAATCGTGCATGGCGGAGCATATAAATTTTTTGTTAAAGATTTAACAAAAACAAAGTACAAAGATGACAAGAAAGTTCTCAGCACAGCAAAAGATATCGAGCAAAGGCTTATCTCGCTCATAAAAACATATAATGTCAAATTTCAAGTTTGTGGTGCCGGTTTAAAAAAGAACAAGGTTGAGGAAGAGAATATTTACAGTTTTGTAGAGGTAATTCCTAGTGCAATGGTAGGTCTTATAGATGCTCAAAGCAGTGGCTATGCTTATATTCCTATTCAATAATTAATAGAGCATGTTAAAAAAAATAGTCCCCATTTTTCTTATAATTATCGCCATACTTCTTTATCTTCTTTTTTCAATTAGGTACGTGATAGATAATCAGAAGATAAACTATGTCTTAGATAAGTTTGTCTTGACACTCGAAGCCCAGATAAAAAACGAGAAGATGGATGCTCTTAAGATGGCTATCTCTCTCTCTAAAAATAGCGCTTTAGTTGATGCACTGGAAAATGATGATGAAGATTTGGGCTATAAGGTTCTCTCAGATATCACAAATGAGATCAAAGAGGAGACAAATATAAATATAAGAGTGCAGATACTGACGAACGATTATCATATATTTGCCCGCAGTTGGGATGATGTCTATACAGGGATGCCGCTGGAAGATTACAGAAGTGATCTTGAATATTTTGAATTTAATAAAACTCCAAGATCATCAATAGAGACAGGAAGACTCTTAAGCATTAAAACAACGGTTCCTGTTTTTAAAAATAACAAGTTGCTGGGCTTTATTGAGATTATCAGCTTTTTCGACGCAATTACAGATTTCTTTAAAAATATGGGTATTGATTTTTATGTTCTAATGGATGATAAATATTATAATATAGCTGTTTTTATGCAGGAAAATGAGACTATAAACAAGTATATCATAGCAAATAGAAACTATAACTATAACAATATAGAGCTATTAAGAAGTATCAACTTTAAAAATCTTAAAGCCGACAGAATGTTGCAAGTCGATGACGACTATATCTTTTATGAAAATATGTTTAATGGCAGCGGGGAGTCTATCGGCATGTTTGCTTTTGTTTTGACTCAAAAGTATCTAAACTATTTTATAGAGGATCAAGATGAGGCATCATTTCTTATAAGTTTAGTAAAAAGTTCTCTCTATGATGCCGCAAAAGATACAAGTTATGATAATAAATCAAAAGATTTTCTTAATCTTAAATCACTTCTTGAACTAAAAGAAGAGGTTCCAAAAGAGCAAAGAGAGGAGTATGTACATAAGGCATATCAGAAACTAGAGGAGTATAGTAAAGAGGAGTTGATACAGTTGATGCTAGAGCAAAAAATAGTAAAAAAAGTTGATGGAAAGATAAAATGAGAATACTACTGCTAGAAGATGAATTTTCTTTGAGAATAAGTATAAAAGAGTTTTTAGAGGATATAAACTATGAGGTGGACGATTACGCCGATGGACTGGATGCGTATGATGCTATATACTCAAAATCCTATGACTTGCTCCTTTTAGATGTGAATGTTCCCTCCATGAATGGTTTTGAGCTGCTTCAAAGTGTGCGAAAAGATAACAACAAAACGCCTGCCATATTTTTAACATCGATGACGGATATAGAAAATTTTAACGAGGGATATAAAAAGGGGTGTTGTGACTACATTCGTAAGCCTTTTGAGCTTCTTGAGTTAGAGCTTAGAGTAAAACAGGCAATATTGCGTTTTTATCTTGATGATAGTGAGCAGATTATGATAAGTGAAACTATTTTTTATGATATGTTAAAGGGCAAGTTGATGCTTAGTGGCAAGGAGATAGTTCTTAGAAAAATAGAGAAGGACATCTTAGAGCTGCTTCTTAAAAATAAAAATAGTGTTGTATCTATGCAGATGTTTCAAGAGCATATCTGGGGTGATTATGTAGAACCCGCAACTATCCGAGTGCAGGTAAATAACTTAAAGCAAAAACTCCCAGACGATATTATTCAAAACAGAAGAGGCATGGGGTATATTATTGAACGATAAATATTATGCCCTAAGGTATGCTTACATATATACGGTTTTAGTAGCCGCTATTTTATTGGCACCGCTCTTTTTATATACAACGCACATGAAGAGTATCTATGATGCTAAAAATGAGATAGAGCTAAAAAAAAGAGCCTACCTGATTTTAAAAATAATGCAAGAACATAATGTAGATAAAGAGTATTTTGAGTACCCAAGATTTAAAACATTTAAATCAGGTCTTTATGATTTGCAGCAAAAGAAGATATTCTCTTTAATCGAAAAACCTGTTAAATATTTTAAAGAGGGGTACCAAGAAGATAACGGAGAAGCTTATTATGTTATGGAGCTTCCAAAGGAGAGATATTTTAATGCAAAATATCTTGTTGTAAACAATGAGCCTTCATACTACGAAGTTTATGAAAAAGCGCTCTTTATCCTTCTTTCTATTGTTATGCTTATTTTTATACTCAGTATATTTTTTCTCAATAGATTTGCCCAGCCATTTAAAGATGTCAATAAAAAACTAGATCACTTTATTAAAGATTCAATCCATGAGATAAACACTCCTATCGCCGTTATGAACATAAATATAGATTTATATACTAGAAAACATGGAACCAACAAGTATATGCAGAGAATTAAAGCCTCCTCAAAGACATTATCTAACATCTATAATGATATGGAGTATCTTATTAAACAAGATAGACATGATTTTGAAAAAGAGCGCATCGATATGGCTAAATTTTTACAAGAGCGCATAGAATACTTCCTAGAGGTAGCCCTAATGAAAAATATTATGCTCCTAGGAAGTGTCCAAAAAGGGATTTTTTTATCTATGAACCCAAAGCAGTTTCAGCGTTTAGTTGATAACAATATCTCTAATGCTATTAAATACTCTTATGAGCAGAACGTAGTTGAGATAGACCTTCACATGCAAGAAGGTGGAAGCTGCCTGTTATCTTTTAAAGATTATGGAATAGGAATAGAAGATGTCGATAAAATTTTTAATCGTTACTACCGCGAAAATAGACAAACAGGTGGGTTTGGTATCGGCTTAAATATCGTTAGTTCTATAACTAAAAAAGCAAATATAGAGATTTCTATTGATTCCGCACTTAAAAAAGGGACGACCTTTACTTACAAATTCCCCAAAAACAGTGTTTTTACTGAAAAATAAGATTTTATATTAATTTTACACTCTCCTGATAAACTACTCCTTGAAATTAAAAAATAGGAGTGTAGATGAAGAAAAGTTTGACATTATCATTACTTCTTGGAGTTTCTCTTTTAGCAACTGATTATAGCAGTGTTATAGAGGTGCCAGATGCTAGCAAGATAATAGAAAAAGATCTTTTAGCGCCAGTAGGTATCTACAAAATGCCTAAAGGTTGTGTAACTGATGATCCAAAAGCCATAGCAAGAGGTTCATATATGTTTCACAATCTAAATGGAGGCAATGCTAAGGGCGAAGCACCGGAGGGACTTAAAAAGGTCGATGCCAATGGAGAGGACAAGCAGTATGGAAATTGCGTTGCTTGTCATAACATTGAAGGTGCAGTAGGCGGTGGAAATGTAGGTCCTGATTTAACAGCATATAGTGAGATGTTTGTAAAAACAGGCATAAGAGACCGGCAATTTGTTTATCAAAAGATTGCTGACCCAAGAGTAGATAACCCAAATACGAATATGACGGTTAACTTGACAACGAAGCTATTTAATGAAAGAGAGATATGTGATATGACATCATATATTTTATCTCCAAAATAAAAAAAGGAAAAAGTATGCAAAGAAGAGATTTTTTAAAAAATTTAGGTGTTGGAGCAGCAGGTGCTGTTATTCTTCCATCTGTTAGTTTTGCCGCGGATGCACCAAAGCCAAAAGGTTCAAATGCTCTGCCGTATAAAGACGCACTAAACGCAGTAACAGGCGGTAAAACTCCTGAAGTTTCTGATAAAGTTAGCCTAAAAGTACCGGAAATTGCTGAAAATGGAGCAGTTGTCCCAGTAACAGTTGAGGTTGAATCTCCTATGACGGACAGCGATTATGTAAAAGCTATTCATGTGTTTGCAGCAAAAAATGCAAACTCTCGTTGTATCGATGTTTATCTATCGCCTGCCAATGGAAAAGCGATGCTTGCAACACGCATCAAGCTAGGCGAAACACAAGAGGTAGTAGCTGTAGCTGAGCTAAGCAACGGAAAATTTTTAATGGCTTCACAAAGCGTTAAAGTAACCATAGGCGGATGTGGTTGATTCGCTCACATGTTAGTAATAGATAATAAAAAATAAAAGGATAATAAAATGGCAAAAAGAAAATCGTTAATCAAAATCAAACCTAAAAGCTTCACAGATGGCGAAGTCGTAAAAGTAAGTTTTATGGTTATGCATCCCATGGAAACCGGTATGCGCAAAGATAAGAAAACAAAAGAACTTATTCCTGCCGAGTATATTACAAAAGTAGTATTTGAGTATAACGGCAAAGTTATTACAACAATGAAAGTTTGGGAGTCGCTCTCTGTGAATCCTGTATTTACGACATATATGAAGATTGATGGAGCCGGAGTGCTTAAAGTAATATTTACAGACAGCAAAGGTGAAGTTCAAGAGACAATAGAGAAGATTAAACCAAAAGGGTAAATAATGAGAAAAGGTATGCGAATAGTGCTCTGTGTTGCTCTTCTCTCATCATTGACTTTTGCAAGCGAGCAGTTTGCAATGAGTGATGCAGATAGAGCAATGTATGAAGAACTACTAGAAAACAATCCAGCGGATATGCTGCTCGCACATGGTTCTGAGCTTTTAGAAGAGCTAGGAGGAGAGAGTGCGCTTGCTAAATATCTAGGTGTTTCAGAAGATGCTCTAGCACCATATTTGGCTGGTTTTCCTAGATATATTGTAAAGTTTAAAATGGTCGTAAGTATTGATCAGATGCTCCAAGGCATGATGCATGATAGTGGACAAAAGCCATATACATTAAAAAGTTCTGAGATGGTTAACCTCTCTTCTTATGTAAAATCGATAGCAAATGATCAGCAGATTAACATTGACATAAATGCAAACGAATACATGAAAGAGGCTTATGCGCTTGGAAAAGTGGTTTTTGAGACAAAAAGGGGGGCAAGAGGGCTCTCTTGTTTGAGTTGTCACAATCAAAGTGTTATAGGCAGTATTTTACGAACGCAGCCGCTTCCTGATATTTCAGCTAAAGGAAATGCTTCAGCTGCAACATGGCCGGCGTACAGAATGACAAAGTCAGCTCTTGCTACGCTTCAAAAAAGATTTCAAGGATGCATGAATAATGCACTGCTAGCGGTTATTCCACTCGGTTCAAAAGAGATGACGGCACTTGAAGTCTATTTTACAGAAGAGGCAAAGGGTGCGACAATCGCTCTGCCTGGCTTAAAGAGATAAGGGAGTATAGATGGAGATTTCTAGAAGAGATTTTATGCATATTTGCGCCATATTCGGACTAGGCGCAACAACTGCAGCAAACGCAGCTCCAAGAGCTGCATCGCAAATATCGCTCAAAGATATATATAGTTTTAAAGACACGGGAAATTTTACGCTTCTTCATATGTGTGACATACATGCACATGTTAAACCGCTTTACTGGAGAGAGCCTTCAACGCTTATCTCAGCTCCAAATCTTGTGGGAACACCGGGATTTTTATGCGGGGAGGCTTTTGCAAAACATTACGGGTTAGAGCCAAGCAGTCTTGATGCTTACTTTGATACGCATATAGATTTTGAGTCTTTGGCAAAAAAGTTTGGAAAAATGGGCGGGATAGCTCATATTAAAACATTAGTAGAGCATGTGAAAAAAACAAGAGGAGCTGAGAATGTCCTTTTTCTTGACTCTGGCGATACATGGCAAGGTACGGGTGTTGCACTAAAGAGCAGAGGCGAAGCAATCGTTAAGGCTCAAAACTATTTGGGTATTGATGTTATGGTTGGACACTGGGAGTTTACTTATGGTAAGGAGCGCGTAAAAGAGCTTATAGGTATGCTTGATGCTAAGTTCATTTCTCAAAATATAATAGGAAATGACTCCTTTGCTGAGGATTATGAGGAGCTTATATTTGAACCTTATACTATTGAGGAGAGAGGCGGAGCGAAGATTGGTATTATCGGTCAGTCGTTTCCATTTACATCAACCGCAAACCCTAAAGAGTTTACGATGGGTTGGAGTTTTGGACTAAGACTCGATACGCTTCAAGAGTATGTCAATGAGTTAAGAGAAGAGCATAAAGTTGATTGTGTTGTTGTTTTATCGCATGATGGATTTAGTGTAGATCAAGAGGTTGCGCGTCAGGTAAATGGTATAGACTTTATTCTAAGCGGACATACGCATGACCCATCGCCAAAGCCTATAGTTATCAATGGATGTGTGATAGTAATCGCAGGAAGTCATGGAAAATATATAGGTCGTTTGGATATAGATGCCAAAGATGGAAAGATAAAAAATTATGAGTATAAGCTTATTCCAATAGCGTCAAAGCTTATTCCAGCTGATCCTAAGGGCGAAAAACTAGTAGAAGAGCTATATGCTCCATACAAGAAAGAGCTTAATGAGGTGCTGGGCAAGACTAAAAATATTCTCTATAAAAGAGATACATTTTTCTCAACCTTTGATCAGCTTATCAATGATGCAATAATGGATGAGATGAAGTGTGATATCTCCTTTACCCCGGGATATAGATGGGGAACAACGGTTCTTGCAGGCGAAGATATTTTGATGGATAATGTTTATGAGATGTGTGGAATTACTTATCCAAATGTTTATACGTTTGAACTAAAAGGCGATAAAATTGCATCTTTACTAGAGGATATTGCTGATAATGTATTTAACGCAAATCCACTCTATCAACAAGGTGGGGATATGAGTAGATTAGGCGGTGTCTCTTACAGTATCGCAGTCTCTAACAAAGCTGGAGAGAGAATCTCAAAACTAATGATTGGCAATAAACCAATTGATTTAAACAAAACATATATCGTATCCTCATGGGGAGGCAACTTGCAAAATGCAGGTACAAATCTTCAAGAAGATAAGATTAGAGCCGTATATGATGTTACAAGAGATTACATCAAGAGAAAAAAAGTGGTTGATGTGAGTAACAAAGGCAACGTTACTCTTGTCGATTATGATTGCGGATGTCCTGTTAAGGGCTCAAGAAGCTGTAGTTGATTTATTTTAAAAAAAGGAAAATGATATTATGAAAATATTAAAATTAAGTGCAATTGCTGCACTCTCATGTCTGCTTACATCAACGCTAAGTGCAGAGGATGTAAAGCCAAAAAGAGTTTTAAAAGGCAACATGATGGAGGTGTATAATACACTTCCAAAGAGTGTAGATAACTTTGTTGATGCTTTTACAGAAGGTATGTTTTATGGTCGCTTAAGAGCAAATCTTTTTGAATATGACTTTAAAAATAATGACAATATAGACAACAAAGCATTTGGTTTAGGCGGAAGCTTAATTTACAAAACAGCACCGTTTGCAGGATTAAGTGCAACAGCAGGTTTATACTACTCAAACAGTCCATTTTCATCTCTTCGTGAAGATGATGCAGGAAGTGTAAAATCTGGTAAAGATACATTTAGTAGATACAATGTTGATAAAAACGGCGATTGGGAGATGGTAGTTTTAGCTCAAGCATATTTACAATATGATATATCAAAAACCTCTTTTAAAGTCGGTCGTCAAATTTTTGAGTCTGCACTAACTGCATCAAATGATACAAAAATGATTCCAAATACCTTCGAGGGTGTAAGTGTGGAGTCTAAAGATATAGCAAAAACAACTCTAAAAGCAGCATATTTTACAGCTCAAAAACTTCGCGATCATACTACTTTTCATGATGTTTTAACGTATACGGATGGATCGACAGATACACATGCTGATTGGAACAACAATGATGACTCAGGTGCGCACAAAGGTATAACTTATGCAGCACTAAAGGCAGCTAATAAAGATACGGATAATACACTTATAGTAGCAGCTCTTAGCAATAAGTCTATAAAAAACCTTAAAATAGACGCAACATATACGGCAGTTCCAGATATGCTCTCTAGCGTTATAGGAGAGTTAAACTACACTATCCCTCTTGGTGGTATTACAATCGCTCCTGGTGTTCGTTATATGGAACAGTTTGATAATGGAGCAGGAAAGATTGGTGGGGCGAGTTTAGCTGGAGGTGTTACTGATGCTAATGCTGCTTCAAAGGGTTATAAAAGCGGATACTCTTTAGATACTTCTCTTTGGATGGCTCGTTTAGTGGCATCTGCCGGGGCTTTTAAAGGGCAGATTGGATACTCAAAAGTAGAAGATAAAGCAGATATAGTAGCACCATGGCGTGGATTTCCAACAGGTGGATATACTCGTGCAATGGCGCAACTAAACTGGAAAGCAGATGCACAGACTATAATGTTTGAAGCAAAATATGACTTTGAAAAAGCAAATATTTTAGATGGTTTTAGTGCAATGGCTCGTTATGCGATTCAAGATTCTGATGAAAAAAAACAAGCATCAGGCGGACAAGCTGACTTGAGTATCATTCATATAGATTTATTACAAAAGTTTACACCTACATTAGATGCAAAGATACGTCTTGGGTTTGTAGATGCTGATAATCGTACTTCAGGTGTCAACAAAGACTCTTACAACGAATACCGTTTTGAGATAAATTACCTCTTTTAATAGAAGAACAAGGCTGTTTTGCGATACTTATTTTACTCTCCTGTTTTGTAAGTAGCTAAAATAGCCTTGAAAAATAGCAAGTGAGTGTTTTTATGAAAAAAATTATTTTCTCTTTTATGCTTAGTTGCGCAACTCTTTTTGGAGTTGATTGGCAGAGTTATGAAGAGGCTCTTAAGCTTCAGCAAAAAAATTCAAAAATAATCATGATAGATGTTGTAAGAACTAATTGTCGTTACTGTATAAATATGGATAGAGATGTTTTTGATGATAAAGAGATGTCAAAATGGATTGAGAAGCGATTTATCCCTGTAAAATTAAACTTGGATACTCATGAGATACCTTTAGGCATTAGCGTTGCCATGACTCCCTCTTTTTATTTCGTTGATAAAAATCAAAAAATTATCAAAAATATACCCGGATCTTGGAATAGTGATGATTTTAAGGATTTGACAAAAAATATCAAGGGAGATTAAGATGAAAAAAATGATTGTAATGCTTCTGCTTATGGCACATATTTTATATGCAGACACTATTTTTGCAGAGCCTAAGCCAGATATATTAGAACAGAGAAAAATAGTTTTTTCCATAAAAAGCGCAAAGGATGAAGATATACATCATGTGCTTAGCAGTGCAAATAACGTACTGAAGTTCTATGGGCCTGAAAATGTTAAGATGAGAATAATTGCTTACTACCACGGCATAAAAACCTTGTTAAAAAAAGAGCGAGAGATTGCCCAAAGAGTCAACGCTCTTATGCAGCTAGATGTTGAGTTTGTCGCTTGCGGCAATACAATGAAAACGAAAAATATAAAAGAAGAGGAACTTATAGAGGGTTCTGAAGTAGTAACAGCGGGAATCGTTGAGATGATTGAGAGAGTAAAAGAGGGCTGGGTTTATATAGTCCCTTAATAGAGTCTATTTAAAAAAAAATTTATAAGGATAAAAAGATGAAAAAAATAGTTATTTTTATCGTTGCACTAGTAACGGCATCAGTAGTTTGGGCACAGGGCGATTTACATATATTTGATGTAGATAATAAAAATGGATTGATAACGACAGAGCATATAGAAGAAGCATTTGTAAAAAACGGCTTTGGAATAGGTGTCAATAGCAATATGATTAAACCGTTCATGATACAGTTTAAAGAGACTGAGTATAAAGTATTTACTCTTCTTACTGTATATCATGAGAAGCTCTCTTTTGAGTTGTTGAAAAAGTATCCTGAGGCAGGTGTTTTTTTGCCTATGGGAGTTGGAATCTATCAAAATAAAAAAGAAGATACTCTGCATGTAAGTGTTTTAACTTCTGAGGCGCAAGAGAAAATCCTAGGGTTTAGTGATGCTATGATTAAGGAGATAGAAAAAGAGGTCTTAAATGTTTTAAACAAAGCATTAACAGGGGAAAAGCATAGACTAAGCGAGGATTCACTCCAGGAGAGCCGCGATCTTGTTACTAAGTATGAGTTAGAGCTTGAAGGCGAAGATGTAAAAGTAGCAAGAGAGAATGTCATATTGGGTCTAGAGAATGGTTTGAGTCTTTATGGTTTTATAGTTCCAAGCAAGTTAGATGTAAGCGGGCATCTAGATGGTTCGGTATATGATTTTTATCAAACCTACTCTATCTGTAAACTGCCTGTTATCTACACTGTCTCTTTAACAAGACCTGAAGCTGCTGCTTTTGCTCCTTGTAGCCTTGCGATATATAAGAAAAAAGATGAAGATAAGATTGTTCTTGCATTCCCTGCGGTATATAATTGGTTAAGCAGTGCAAGGGTTGAAGATAAAGATGCAAAAGAGGTTTTACTCAAAGCACAAGAGCAGTTTGAAGCCATTCTTACCGAGATAGTAGAGTAGGAAGGTCACTTAGGTTTTGAAACCTAAGTGACTTTTTGTTACCTTCCAACTGCGCTTAGCTTTTTAAGATACAATTTTTCACAAAACTAGTGCAATTGAGCACAAAAATAGTAAAATCACAACTTTATAAAAATAAAAAAGGGAAGAAAAAAATGACGGTTGGAAAAAAGATTACTATCTTTATTGTTGGAATATCTCTTATACTTCTTTTTATTGGTTTTTTTGTTTTAAATCACTTTAGAGCTAAAATAACAGACAATACTTACGCAACTATTAAAACAACACTTGTTTCAAAAATCGAAGATAGGATGCGCTCAAAATTTGATGTTGGCATAACAAATGCCGTTGCAATTGCAAATGACTCAAGTATCGCAACAGCTTTAAGAGACAACGATAGGGAGTTGGCTATAGCATCTATTGATGCGATAAATGAAAAGTATAAAAAAGAGACAAACTTTAAAAATGTAAAGATTCATATTCATGATAAAGATGTCAACTCCTTTTTAAGAGCATGGAATCTTAAAAAATATGGGGATGATTTAAAGAGTTTCAGACATACCATTAACAAAGTTAAAGCAGACAAACATGCTCTTGCTGCCATAGAGGTCGGGCAAGCAGGACTTAGCATCAGAGGAGTCGCTCCGGTAATAAAAGATGGAGTTTATCTAGGATCGTTAGAATTTATGCAGGCTTTTGAGTCTGTTATAAAACAGTTTCATAAAGAAAACGAAAATCTTTTGGTGCTAATGGATAAGAAGTTAGTGCATCTAGCAAAACTAGCCGATACAAGCAAAAATGTATCGGATTATATTTTAAGCCAAAAAACAGTAGATGAGAATTTTTTCAAGAGTGCAAAGAGTATAAAAATGCAAGAGCTTTTAGCAAAAGGATATGCTTTAGACGAGGAGTATTTTTATACATACGCAAAGATAGAAGATTTTCAAAATAACCCGATAGGAATCTATCTTTTAGGGGTAAAAAGAGCTGATGTAGATGCGACTATCAATCAAGCAAGCAGTATGATTAACAGCGCTTTGGCGCTGATTGTTGTTTTGATTTTTGTTTTAATCATTGCTATATTAACAGGGATTAAAAAGGTTGTGTTAACACCTTTAGAAGAGTTTGAAAGAGGGCTTTTAGACTTTTTTAAATACTTAAACAAAGAGTCCAATCAAGCAAAGCTGATAGGAATACAGAGTGATGATGAGATAGGGCTTATGTCTAAAGTAGTAGATGAGAATATCTTAAAAACACAAAAAAATATTGAGAGCGATAAAGCACTTATAGATGATGTCAGAAGAGTTGTCGCACAAATCAACAAAGGACATTTCACGCAGAGTGTTCAAGTGGTGACAAATAATGAGTCACTTCAGGCGCTTAAAGACAACATCAATAAGATGCTTCTATCTTTAGAGCAAAATATTTGTAAAGATTTAAATGTGCTTATCTCTACTATGAGCACCTTTGAAAAGTCTGATTTCACAACGAAGATTATAGATGACAATGGCAAAGTAGCACAAGCACTCAATAGCGTAGGTACTACAATTAGCCAAATGTTACAGCAATCAAGCAGCGGAGCAAATGAGCTTTCAGCAAAATCTTTATCACTTAAAGAGAAGATGCAGAATTTAAGCAGTGAATCTTCAAAACAAGCAACAATGCTAAAAGAACTCGCTAGTGTCATGGAAGCAACCAACGGTGCTATTGTTGAAGTTTCTCAAAAAACAAAAGAGGTTGTATCGCAATCTGTTGAGATAAAAAATGTTGTAAGTGTTATCTCAGATATTGCAGATCAGACAAATCTTCTAGCACTCAATGCCGCAATCGAAGCAGCGCGTGCAGGAGAGCATGGACGTGGTTTTGCCGTCGTTGCCGATGAGGTAAGAAAATTGGCAGAAAATACACAAAAAAGTCTTCATGAGATTAATGTAAGTATAGAAACACTAGCGCAAGCAGCCGTCTCCATCGGAGCGGATATGCAAGATAGAGTAGAAGATATCAGCAGAGCAACAGATTCAATTATAGAGATTGATAAAACAACTTCAAGCAGTGCACACAACGCAAAAGAGATAGAGGGCATAGCTATTGAGCTTGATGCTATGTCTAAAAAAACATTAGCAGAGGTTAGTTCAAAGAAATTTTAATCTCCTTGAACTAGTTTAAAAGAGTGTGGCTTCAAGCGCTTTTAGCTTGTAGCTCTTTCTATGGATTTCACAGTAACCGTACTTTTTAATCAGCTCTATATGCAGCGCAGTTCCATAACCTTTGTGCTTTTGAAATTGATATAGAGGATATTTTTTAGCATCTATTATAATATTTCTATCATGTGTGACTTTTGCCAAAATTGAAGCGGCACTTACTTCAGCAACCTTGCCATCAGCTTTTATCATGGTAGGAAGTCCCGCAACTCCAAAGTTTGAGTTTCCATCAAAGAGATACTCTTGGCAGGCAAGGGTACTCATAATCTCTAAAAGTCCTCTTTTTATGCAGAGCGAAATCCCGTTCTTATCAACCTCTTTGGCAGAAAACTTTACTATATGATAAGCGGAATTTTTTATGATTATCTCATAAAGAGTCTCTCTTTTTTTTTCGCTAAGTTTTTTTGAATCATTTAAACCCTCTACAAAAGAGTTTAAAATACAGCCTGCAATTACCAAATCGCCGGCAATAGGTCCGCGACCTGCTTCATCTATACCGCAAAGTTTACCAAACATACTCATCTCCCCAGCGCCCAAATATCAAATGGAACCATCTCTATTTTTGAAAAGGGGTGACTTACGCTGCCCTCTTTGTTCATCGTTATTGAAGTTATCTTTTTAACTTGATACCTAAAGATAAATGCCTCAATAGCTTCTATCTTTTTAAAAAGTGTTCTCTCATCCGCAAAAGGAGTTGCTAAGATGACTTCACTGTTTTTTGGAAGATAAAAATCAATTCCCTCATCATAGTAACACTCCGAGTCCGATTTTAAAAGTTCTAAATATATCATATTTTCAAAAATTCTTCCGAAATGTTTATCAGTTGTTAGCGCCGACTTTAGTGAAATATCGCAAAGGTAGATTTTTCTTATGGCTTTTTGGTGGCTGACTTTTTGGAGTTGATGTATATAGTTTTTAGCACTAAGAGACTCAAAGGATTTGTATAGCTTGTCTTTAGATATTTTTCTACTCTGTTTTAGTCTTTCATAAATAGCGTATGGGGATATTTTTTGCGCCATCATTTTTGTACAATGTATTAATATATCAAGCTCCATGTCGCTAAGAGCATATTTTAGTGTTTTTTGAATATATCCAACTCTCTCATCACTACTTATTTTATGCATATAAGGGAAGCCGCCAAGTTGAAAAAAGTTCTTTAGTGCAGTTGAGTCATATTTATACTCATAAGCTAAAAACTCCTCATAATCAAGAGGATAAAGTATTACATTTGTTAGAAAACCTATCTCCTGATGCGTTTGGCTGCATATTATTAGTTGAGGGATATTAAATATTTTAATATCCATAGTATAGTTATCAAAAACAAGGGTATTAATCCTATTTTTATTGCAAAACAGCGGCAACTCCTTGTTTAGTTTATCTATATCTATTCGTAGATCATTACAATCTATATATATGTAAGAATTTTTTTTAAGTCCAAGAAGATAGTTTTTAATAAGCTTTGTCTTTCCGCTCTGACTTATTCCATTGATTTGATAACTAGAATCCTCCTCTAAAAAGAGTTTTCTGAAGTGAAATTTATCCGGATTGATATCAGTTTTATATAGTTCTTCAAGTAATATTTCCATATTGCAATTTTACCACTTCCTTGCTTAAAGGAAATAAATTTATACATATTTCAAATTTTAGCCCCTATTTCCTTGAATTATAGAGATGGTTTAGATACAATTCCGCTCCCTTAAATAGTTAGGCAAGACCTGACGAGTTCTTTAGAAGGAAAAACATGGAAAAAATTCGTTTAAAATTGAAAGCTTATGATCATCGTGTACTTGATAGATCTGTAGCATCAATCGTAGAGGCTGTAAAACGTACTGGCGCGGTAATTCGTGGTCCGATACCTTTACCAACAAAGATTCGTAAATATACTGTATTGAAATCTCCGCATATCAATAAAAGCTCACGTGAACAGTTCGAAATTCGTACGCACGCTAGAGTAATAGATATCGTCTCCGCAACGCCGGAGACAGTAGATTCTTTAATGAAACTAGATCTTGCACCGGAAGTGGACGTTGAAGTTCGCTCTATGGATAAGTAAGGAGTAGGTGATGGAATATATTGTTGAAAAAATCGGTATGAGCCGTACTATCACAGTTCCTAGCCAATCTGTTACTCTTTTAAGAGTGCTTGATGCTAAGGTTTGTGAAGTTAACGAAGGAACTGCGATTGTAGCTTACAATAGCGGTAAAAAAATGAATAAGTCAATTGAAGGTCAGCAAAAGAAATACAGCATTTCTTCTGAGTTTAACCGTTTTGTTACTTTAGAAGTAGCAAACACTGAAGCAGGTGATTTAGATTTAGCACCTTTAGCAGAAGCTAAAGTTTTAAAATCTACTTTTACTACTAAGGGTCGCGGTTTTTCTGGAGCAATGAAGCGTTGGAATTTTTCTGGTGGTCCTGCATCTCACGGTCATAGATTTGGTCGTAGAACAGGTTCTATCGGTAATGCAGAGTGGCCAGGTCGTGTTATGAAGGGTAAGAAAATGCCTGGACAATACGGAAACACACAAAATAGTGTTAAGAACGAAATTGTCTCTTTTGATGCTGAAAACAAAATCATTGCGGTTTCTGGTTCAGTTTCTGGAGCTAACGGTTCTTTAGGTCGTGTAAAGGTAGCTAAATAATGAGCGCAATAGTTCTAAATGAAAAAATGCAAAA
>NZ_JALNZY010000121.1 GCF_023229105.1 Sulfurimonas sp. | reverse complement strand
TTCCTTATAAATAATGCTGTTAATTATAATTCACTAAAATACCCTATAAAAGAGTACATAAAGATAAAAAACGGATGGATAAAATCATAATTTATAAAAAATATAAAATTCTAATGCTGCTTTTGATTTTAATAATAAATAGCGGCTGTTCTCAAAAAGTAAAGATTCGCTCTCTTGAACCGGCTGAAATAAATCGTACTTCTACAGCGAAGAAAGTAACGGTCATGGAGTTTAAAAATGACAGAATCGGACTCTCAGACAAGATAGAAGCAAAACTCTCAAACAAAAAAATTGATAATAAAAATTACTTTACAATGATAAATAGAAAAGATTTTAACAAAATCGTAGAGGAGCAAAAAATTCAAAATAGCGGTCTTGTTGATGTCTCTACAGTAGTTGAAGTGGGCAATCTCATCGGTGCCGAGGCGATAGTATCTGGAAATGTGGGGCGCGCCACTTCAAATGATACGCATTTTTTGGAATCAAGAATATCCTGTGCCGATAAAAAATGTAAAACTTTTAAAATATATAAAGTAAGGTGCACAAAAAGAGTTGTTGGTCTCTCTGCAGAGATTCGCATGGTTGATGTGACAAAAGGGGATATTATCTATGCTGATACTATGCACAAAACCTCGGAGTGGAAGCACTGCATAGATGATTCACACTCTCTTCCCTCAAAGGAGATAGCAGCACAAAAACTCGCAGATACAATCGCTGAGAGTTTTACAAGCAAACTAACGCCCCATTACCGCTTTTTTGAAGTGTACTTGCTTGAAAAACCCGACATTGACTATAATAATAGAGATGAGAAGCTGCTAAAAGTATCTTTGGAGTATATAAAACAAAATAGACTTGATAAAGCAGAGAGATTTCTTATAGATTTAGTAGATGCCACGCAGCAAAAAAGTTATGTTCCTTTTTACAACCTCGGGGTTATAAAAGAGGCTCAGGGTGCTTACAAGGAGGCGCAAAAATATTACGAGATAGCGGATGATTTGGTAGTTGAGCCAGTAGAGGAGATTAGCAGTGCCTATGTTAGGATTCAAAATCTCATCCAAAAAAGCGACATGGCAAACGAACAGATAGTGCGCTAAATGGGAGAGATAATGAGAAATTTTTTTATACTGTTTTTAGTAGCAGCTTCTTTTTTGTTTTTTGGTTGCGCCTCTAAAGATGTAGCATTGGTGCAAAAAAAAGAGCTTCCATCGTGGTACCTTAATCCTCCAAAAACAACACAAACTACACTTTATGCGGTAGGTGAAGCCAAAAGCAGAGATGCGGCAATTCAAGATGCTTTAAGCATGATGGCATCAACGCTTAGTGTCTCTATAGCATCTCAGTTTCACTCAAAAGAGATTGTTCAAGAGGGAGCTAAAAACAGCTACCAAACAACCATCTCAAATGAAATTCAGAGTGATGTTAAAAAGATTCGCATAAGCAGTTATGAGCTTATTGAAGCGAAAGAGGTTGGTTTTAGAAGATATATTGTTTTAGTAAAATCAGACAAGAGAAAACTTTTTGAGAGTCTGAAAAATGAGCTGGATCAAAAATTTGCGCTTATAGATGAAAAACTACTCTCTCTTGATATGCATCATGCTATAAAACAACTCAATATATACAAAAAATTGCAGCAAGAGATAGGAGATGTGCCAAACACGCTTATTGTTATGAATGTTTTAGAAGCAAGCTTTGATGCAAATAAATATATCTATAAAGCAGCAGAGTTGCAGAGTAAAAAAGAGAAACTCCTCTCTCTTATTACTTTTAGCATAGAGGCTGATAATAATTCAAAAAATTTACAAGCTCCAATCAGGGCAGCTTTGAGTGCAAAAAAGTTTCAAATGAAAAAAAATGATGGCAAATATCATTTTAACATCTCTGTGTCTTCAGATATCCAAAAGGCTTCTTCATATGGATTTACGCTTGCTCGCAGCGCTATAGAGATTCTTGTCAAAGACCATAAAAACTCTATAGTTGGGAGCAATAAAATCAATCTAATCGGGCAATCAACGCAAGGATACGAGGTAGCAAAACAGAGCCTTAGTATTAAACTAGATACTATGATTAAAAAAGAGGGAATCGGCAAGGTTATCGGCTTAGAGTTATAATTTTTTGACTAAGTGTTAACACCCTTTTGCTATACTTTTGGCTGATAAAAATAGAGATTTTAATAATAAGGTTTATGATTCATGATTTCTAAAATAGAGATGATTAAAAAAGAGGTTTCTAAGGTAGTTGTCGGACAGGAGAAGATGATTGATTCTCTTCTTATTGCACTCTTATGCGAGGGGCATATCCTTATAGAGGGCGTTCCGGGACTTGCAAAAACTACGACTGTAAATGCACTTGCAAAAAGTTTAGGACTTAATTTTAAGCGTGCGCAATTTACTCCAGACCTACTTCCCTCAGATATACTCGGCGCGGAGATATATGACCCCCAAAATAACAGTTTTAAGATAAAAAAAGGTCCAATCTTTACAAACCTTCTTTTAGCCGATGAGATAAATCGTGCACCGGCTAAAGTTCAGTCCGCCTTGCTTGAGGTTATGCAGGAGAAGCAGGTTACTTTAGGTGATGCTACATTTAAATTAGAGCCGCCGTTTTTTGTTATGGCTACTCAAAATCCGGTTGAGCAAGAGGGGGTTTATCAACTTCCCGAAGCTCAACTTGATAGATTTATGCTAAAGCTGGTAGTTGACTACAACACAAAAGCTGAGGAGCTAGAAATTGCAAGAAGAATCTCAAGCGGAAATTTCCAAGAGATAAAAAGTGTAATAACTCACGAGGATTTAGAGGAGTTAAAGGCCGCAGTAAAAAATATACATGTGGACCCAGAGGTCGAAGAGTACATGATAGAGCTTGTCAGTGCTACTAGAAACCCAAGCGAGTATGGACTTGATGATATAAAAGATTATATTCAGTTTGGAGCATCCCCGCGCGTAAGTATCGATATGTTCAAAGCCGTAAAAGCCATGGCTTTTATGAGAGGCAAGGACTTTGTAACGCCTGTTGATGTTGCTTTTATAGCAAAAGAGCTGATGCGTCACCGCATTGTTCTTACTTATGAAGCAGAAGCCGAGGGTATTACAACGGATGAGATTATCAAAAAAGTGCTCCAAACCGTAGCAATTCCGTAAGTTTGGCGTAGAAGTATGGGTAAACTACAAAAAATCTTGGTTCGTGCCAGACGACAAGTTTTTAGTGAAATGGTTGGAAATAATCCCTCAATCTTTCACGGGGAAGGGTATGACTTTATTGAGTTAAGAGAGTATATGCCCGGGGATGATATTCGCCATATTGACTGGAATATTACGGCTAAGATGCAGCGTCCATTTATTAAGATATTCCGCGAGGAGAGGGAGCTAAATGTAGTTATTGTCTCTGTTTTAAACGGAAGTGTGCATTTTGGCTCTAAAAAATTTAAGCAGGAGAGTATTGCTGAAATAGCGGCTCTTTTAGGATTCTCAACTCTTAAAAATGGCGATTTATTAAGTTCATATATTT
>NZ_JALNZY010000032.1 GCF_023229105.1 Sulfurimonas sp. | reverse complement strand
AAAATGAAATCATATATTTACGAGTATAGCAAATGATATTTCTAACTATATTTTTTATGGGTTTGCAATTAGGGGCAACTGCTTGCGCTATTAGTTGTATGCCTGTAATGAGTCCTATTTTACTAGCGAATGGAGAAGATAAATCAAGAACTATGAAAATTTTAGTTCAGTTTTTTGGAGCTAAAGTAGTTGCTTATACTCTCATAGCAGTTTTAGCTTTTTTTGGAGCTAGTTTAGTCAAATCTATGATTGAAAATTCTTTTTTTTCACAAATATTAGGTGCTTTTATCATTTTGCTTGGTAGTTGGCTTTTTTTTACAGCCCTAAGAGCTAAAAAATCCTGCATAAAGGATTGCACAAATTCAAAAGTATCTACTTTAGGATATCTAGGAATCGGGTTTTTTAGTTCTTTTAGTTTTTGTGCTCCTATGATGTCTCTTGTTTTACTAAGTTCTACAACTGCAGATTTTAGCACTTCGCTACTGTATGGTATCTCTTTTGGTTTAGGTGTAGTTTTGATACCATTTTTGTTTTTTTACTTATTTATCTTCAAAATAAGCTCAAGTATTACTGTGCAATTAGCAAAATATAAAAAGCATATAGAAATTTTTGCTTCATTATTGTTAATTATCATAGGATTTTTAGTTTACTATCAACATTTGAAACTATAAAAAGCTTAACTTAAATATTTATTGAGTATAATTCGCGGATTTTTCTTTTGCTAATATGCTCATGAAAATATTAACAGGTATGTGTCAAAAAATCAGTGCAACTCCTTTTTTAGGGAATAATTGTTCGACATTGCCAAAACTAACTGATAAAAATTCTGGCTGAAAAATGCCCTTAAAGGACCTTGAATGGTAACTATGAAAGACCTATTAGAGTGTGGTGTACACTTCGGACACCAAACACGTCGTTGGAACCCGAAAATGAAAAAATATATCTTCGGTGTTCGTAAAAATATCTATATAATAGATTTACAAAAAACATTACGTTATTTCCGTAACACGTACCAAATCGTTGTAGATGCTGCAGCAGAGGGTCAAACTGTTCTTTTTGTTGGAACAAAAAAACAAGCACGTCAATCAGTAAGAGATGCGGCAATCGCATGTGGAATGCCTTACGTTGACAACAGATGGTTAGGCGGTATGCTTACTAACTTCCCTACTATTCAAAAAAGTATCCGTAAACTTGATGTTATCTCTGAGATGCAAGAAAATGGTCAAATTGATCTTTTAACGAAAAAAGAAGCACTTATGCTTACTCGTCAAAAAGAGAAGTTAGAATCATATTTTGGCGGTATTCGTGATATGAAAAAACTTCCTGATATGCTTTTTATTGTTGATGCAGTTAAAGAACACATCGCTGTTTTAGAAGCTCGTTGTTTAGGTATTCCAGTTGTTGCTCCACTTGACACAAACTGTGACCCTGACCTTATCACTTACCCAATTCCTGGAAATGATGATGCTATCCGTTCTATTCAACTGTTTTGTCGTGAAATGACAGAAGCTATCAATGAGGGCAAGGCTCTAAAAGATGGCGGGAAAATTGGTGTTGAAGAAGAATTAGCGGCAGAGGAGTCTGTTGCTGCTGAAGATACTGAAGTATCTGAAGTAGAAGATTTAGAAAAAGAGGAAGCGTAATTATGTCAGTTACAGCAGCAATGGTAAAAGAGTTGCGTCAAGCAACTGATGCACCTATGATGGATTGTAAAAAAGCTTTAGTTGAGTGTAATGCAGATATGCAAAAAGCAACAGAGTGGCTAAAAGAGAGAGGTATCGCTCAATCAGCTAAAAAAGCTGATAGAGTTGCTGCTGAGGGTCTTGTAGGTTTTAAACTTGCAGATGATTTTTCTCAAGCTACAATAGTTGAAATCAACTCTGAGACGGATTTTGTCGCTCAAAATGAGGGCTTTCAAAATCTAGTTCTTAAAACAACAGAAGAGGTTTACTCTACTTCTCCCTCTGATGTAGAAAATTTAAAAGCAACATCTTTTGGTTCATACTTCTCAGAAGCAGTTGCAAAAATCGGCGAGAAGATAGATATTCGTCGTTTTGCTACACTCAAGGCTGATGATGAAACTGTTGCATTAAACGGTTATATTCACTCAAACAATCGTATTGCAGTTATTGTTTTAGCAAAATGTGATAGCAAAAAAACAGCAGAGGGATTAGTTCCAATGCTTAAAAATGTTGCTATGCATGCATCTGCTATGAAACCGACTACACTATCTTTTAAAGATTTTGACGCTGATTTCGTACAAGCTGAGACAATCGGTAGAATAGAGACTATCAAAAAAGATAATGAGGAGCTTGCTCGTCTTAAAAAACCTCTTAAAAATGTACCTCAATATATCTCTATGAGTCAATTGACTGATGCAGTTTTAGCTCAAGCTGAAGCAGATATCAAAGCAACTCTAAAAGCTCAAGGCAAGCCTGAACAAATTTGGGATAAAATTATTCCAGGTTCACTTGCTCGTTTTATAGATGACAATACGACTTTAGATAAAGAACTTGCACTACTAGACCAAACTTATGTTCTAGATGACAAAATGACAGTCGCTCAGGCTGTTGAGGCAGAAGCTAAAAAACTTGGCGGAACTGCTGAAATCGTTGACTTTGTTCGTTTTGAAGTCGGTGAGGGAATAGAGAAAAAAGTAGATGACTTCGCTGCAGAAGTCGCTGCTCAAATGAGTTAAGGAGAGATCCTTAACTCCTCTGCTATAAATAACAATCAAAATTCCAATATTATCCAACTATACAAATCAAAAATGATATAATTTTTTCAAATAACCATTAAGGGTACATTTTGAATAAAAATAAAATCATTGTCATCGGCGGAGGATACGGCGGTCTGCGCACTGTCAAGAAACTCGCAAAAAATCCCCAAAATGAGATAATTCTTTTAGATAAAAATTCCTACCATTTTGCACAAACTGAAGTTTATGATTTAATAGCAAACGAAGAAGATTTTGCACAGGTAAGTGTTGATCTTTTTACTTTTTGTAGCGGATTTGACGGCAATGTAACATTCTTAAAGCAATATGTTAACAGCGTTGATTTTAAAAACAAAAAAGTCATTACCTCCATTCAAAGATACAGCTATGACTACCTTGTAATTGCTGTTGGCGCACGTACTAGATACTTGTCCAATGTAATTGGATTACGCGAGTATGCTTATGGAGTAAAAGCTCTCTATCGTGCTATGTATTTTAAGCAAAAATTTGAGATGTCGCTTTTTAATAGAGTCCAAGAGAGTGGAACCAACTGCAAGCCAATCAACATTATAGTTGCAGGTGGAGGACTTAGCGGAGTAGAGATAGCGGCGCAAATGGCATCATTTTCAAAGGAGTTTTACCGTAAAAATAATTTTATATGCAGAAAGTTAAATATAGTCCTTATAAATGCCCATGAGCATGTACTCTTTGGGCTGGATAAATATCTTGTAAAAAAAACAGAAAAAAGATTAAAAAAGTTAGAGATAGTTATTAAAAGCAATCAAAAGGTTGTTGAGATAACGCAAAGTAGCGTAAAACTTAGCAGTGGAAAAGTATTGCTTATGGATTTTATGATATTTGCTGGCGGAATTGAGCCAAACTCTTTAGTGCATACACTTGATTTGGATAAAAATGAGAGGGGATATATAGTTTCAAATAGCCATCTTCAAACACAAAATTATAGTAATGTTTTTGCTATAGGCGACTGCACAACTATCTATGACAACGGCAAGGTTTTGGCTCCAACGGCAGATATAGCGGAGCAGATGGCTGATGTTTGCGTTAAAAATATAAATAGACTAATAGAAACAAAACCTTTAATAGCGCATAAAATAAAATCTCGCGGAATCCTAATTGCACTAGGAAGAGATTACGCTGTAGCTAAAATATTTGGTTTTTATTTTAGCGGTTATTTTGCCTATATAATGAAAAAATTAGTTGAGAGGGTTTACGAAAAAAGCTTAGATATTCAATCAGGCAGAGGCTATAAAAAGATATTTTGTGATGAAAAATAGGTTATAATCCCTTTATGAATTTACTATCTGCAAAAAATTTATCACACAGTTTTGATTATGAGCTATTCAATGATATTTCACTCGATTTACAAGAGGGGGAGTCTGTAGCTATTATAGGTATAAGCGGAAGCGGAAAATCAACCCTGCTTAATATTTTATCAACACTTTTAAAGCCCGATGAGGGAGTTGTATCTCTTTTTGGCGAAGATGTCTCAGGTATGAGTAAAAAGAGATTATCGCAAATCAAAAGAGATGAATTGGGACTTGTTTTTCAGTCTCACTATCTTTTTAAAGGCTTTAGCTCTTTGGAAAATTTGGAGATTGCTGCAATACTCTCGCAACAAGATATTGATGAAAATCTTTTAAAAAGATTAAAAATCGATAAGGTAATAAATCAAAAAGTTACTGAACTCTCAGGCGGTCAGCAGCAAAGAGTATCTATCGCTAGAGTGCTTACAAAACAGCCTAAGATTCTTTTTGTAGATGAGCCGACTGGAAACTTGGACAAACTTACGGCAAATGAGGTAATGGATATATTTTTTGAATATATCAAAGAGCGCAAAGCAGGGATGGTTTTAGTAACTCATGACGAAGATCTTGCGCACAGATGCGATAATGTTTATAAACTAATAGATAAAGCGCTAGTAAGAGTTAGTTGATTTTAGAAGGGACCTGACAATGGCTTGGACAGAAATCTTTAGTGATACATACATAGTCGGTTTTATACTTCTGTTTTTTAGATTCGGTGCACTTTTTATGGCTGTACCCATCTTCTCTCATAATAGTATTCCAATGAGTATAAAAGCATCACTAGCATTCTTTTTTACTATAGTCTTTTACTCCTCTATGCCGCCTCTTGCGATACAAATAAACATGCCAAATATTTTTTTGGCAATTTTAAGCGAACTTTTTTTTGGTTTGGCGATAGGAATAGTTCTTCAGATAGCGTTTAATGCCATAACCTTTGCCGGTGGACAGATATCGTTTATGATGGGTTTCTCAATGGCTAGCGCGATAGACCCGCAATCTGGAATCTCTATGCCTATTATTTCACAATTTTTATCTCTTATTGCACTAATGATACTTTTTTCGATAGATATGCATCACTGGATGCTGCTTTTTATTGACAGCTCTCTTCACAATATTCCTCTAGGAGGCTTTTTGATGAGTGAGAATCTTTTCAAGTATATCATCATGGCTACATCCAACATGTTTATGGTCGGATTTATGATTGCATTCCCAATTATCGCCCTTTCGTGGCTTGCAGATGTTATATTTGGAATGCTTATGAAAACAATGCCGCAATTCAACCTTCTTGTTATCGGTTTCCCGATAAAAATCATGGTCTCCTTTGTTGTTTTAATTGCAACTCTAAGCGCAACTATGTTGATTTTAAAGTCTCAGATGCTAGGAGCTTTTAACTTTTTAGAGACGTTTTTTTAGTTTTTTTTGATACAATAATGTCAAAAGAGCCGTCAAGGGGAACCTGTAATGAAAATTTTACTGTTAAATAATAATCCAGTTGTCAATAAGCTAGTAACTCTGAGTGTGCAAAAAACTTCGGATGAGTTAGACAAAGCAGAGAACCCTGAAGAGATAGAGTCAATATTTTATGACCTTTTAATTGTAGATGATGGCATATATAGCGAAGAGTTGTTAAAAGAGGTAAATACTAAAATAGAGTGTAATAGCTCTCTTTTTATCTATGCAAAAGATGCTAAAGTGGTAGAAGGTTTTACAAAAACCATGCAAAAACCTTTTTTACCTACGGATTTGGTTGAGACACTTATCTCTTTCGCAAAAGAGATAAATAAAGCGGATGAAGCAAAGGCGCAAGAGAGCCATGATATAGACAAAGAAGATGCTTTTGCTCTTGATGATGAGGATTTTGGTGAAATAGACGAACTTGAAGCTGAAGATGAACTTGAAGACGAAGATGAACTTGAAGACGAAGCTGAAGATGAACTCGAAGACGAACTTGAAGCCGAATTTGAAGATGAAGATGAAGATGAAGATGAAGCAGAAATTAATATCTTAGATAAAGATGAGCTCCAAGAGGTGCAAAATCTTTTAGAAGAGACGGAAGCCCAAGAGTCGGAATCTGAAGATGAAGATATAGATTTTGAGGATGAAGAGTTAGAGTCTGAAGAAGAGGATGAGTTAAATCTTGAGGATGAAGAGTTAGCATCAGAAGAAGATTTGAAAGTGGATGAAGAAGAGTTGGAGTCTGAAGAAGACGCGTTTGAAGAAGAAGAAGAAGACGAGTTGAATTTTGAGGATGAAGAGTCGGAGCCTGAAGAAGATGAGTTGAATTTTGAGGATGAAGAGTCGGAACCTGAAGAAGAAGATGAGTTAAATCTTGAGGATGAAGAGTTAGCATCAGAAGAAGATTTAAAAGTGGATGAAGAAGAGTTGGAGTCTGAAGAAGAGGTGCTTGAAGAAGAGGATATGTTTGAAGAGAATGAGTTAAATTTTGAGGATGAAGAATTTGATGAAAATGATTTAGAATCACAAATCCACGAAGCGGTTCAAGAGCTTAGTAATGAAGATTTGCAGAGTGAAATAGATGAAGATATCTTGTTAGATATCGACTCTCTAACAAGTAGAGATTTAAAGCTTGCTATAGGCGAAGAGGTAGAGCCAGAGCAGTTTGAAGATGCGGATAACGCAGATGAAGAAGTTTTAAAAGAGGCACAAGAGTCAGATGCTAAAGGTTTGCCAAGTAAAAAAGAGGAGTCAAAAGATGCTTCTGATGAGGGAGTCGAGGCTCTAAAGAAACTATTAAAAGCATTGACAAATGAGGACGTAGCGGCTTCACTTAAAGGGATGAAAATAAGCATAAACATAACTATAGGCGAGAAGTGATGAATCACAAATCAGGAGCAATTTTAGTTCTTTCAGGTCCTAGCGGAGCAGGAAAGAGCTCTTTATTAAATGAGATAATAGGTGATATCGGGGAGTGCTATTTTTCAATATCCACTACTACACGCCCTGCTAGAGAAGGCGAGGTAGATGGAGTACACTACTATTTTGTGGATGAGGTAGAGTTTAAGAAAGATATAGAAGAGGAGCTGTTTTTAGAGTACGCTTTTGTGCATGGTAATTACTACGGCACATCAATAAAACCTGTAAAAGAGGCGCTCAAAAACGCTAAATTGGTCATCTTTGATATAGATGTGCAGGGAAACGCAACTATCATAAACAGACTCGGCGACATAACAACGTCTGTATTTATCTCTCCCCCGACACTCTCTGAATTAAAAAAGCGTCTCCAAGAGCGCTCTACGGATTCTCAAGAGGTTATTGATCGTCGTATAGATATGGCAAAAAGAGAGATACAAAGAATCAGCGAGTATGATTTTCTTATTGTAAACGACAACTTCAAGGAAGCAGCAGATACTCTTAAAATCATAGCAAATGCGGCAAGAGTAAAAATTCCCGGTAATGAGATAAATGATTTTGTAAGAAAATGGGAAGATATATAATCAAGAAGAAAATAATAGAGTTACAATAAGAGAAGTTACAGCAAATTTAGTTATAATTTCGGACTTAAAATATATAAGGAATAAAAATGGGAATGCCTGGCGGACAAGAACTGTTAATAATCTTAGCAATCGTGGTTTTACTTTTTGGTGCAAAAAAGATACCTGAATTAGCAAAAGGACTCGGTAAAGGAATCAAAAACTTTAAAGCTGAGATGAAAAATGACGATGATGAAGAGATAAAAACTGCATCAACGGAGACTCCAAAAAAAGTAGAATCTAGTGATGAAGTTGCTTCAAAAGAAGCTCCAAAAACCACAGAACAAGCGTAACTTTTGAAACAACGAGTATCGGCGCTTTTGCGTGAAAAGTTTGGTCGTGAAGTTGTTTTAGAGAAGCCTCGTGACCGCTCTTTTGGTCACTTTGCTACACCCATTGCTTTCTCAATGGCAAAGGAACTTAGAGAGTCTCCTATGAAAATAGCCGAGGAGTTAGCCTCCTCCTTTAACGAATCTGATTTTTTTAGCAGTGTTGACTCCGTAAAAGGGTATCTCAATTTTCGTCTTAGCGAGAACTTTTTAAACGAATATGCTGCTTGGGCACTAAAAAATCCAGATCAGTTTGCCAAGCAGGAAAAAAATGAGAAGATTCTTTTGGAGTTTGTAAGTGCAAATCCAACGGGGCCGCTTCATATTGGACATGCAAGAGGCGCAGTTTATGGGGATACTCTTTATAGATTAGCAAAGCATCTAGGGTATGACATAACTGCCGAGTATTATGTAAATGATGCAGGCAACCAGATTGATTTGTTAGGACTTTCTATCCAGCTTTATGGGCGTGAGAGTATACTCAAAGAGAGTGTTGAGTACCCGCAGAGTTACTATAGAGGTGATTATCTAGCACCGCTGGCACAGGATGCTGTAGTGAAGTTTGGCATTGAGATTTTGAGTGATGAGTCTCGCCAAAAAGAGCTGGCACTTTGGGCAAAAGACGGTGTTATGGAGATTATTAAAAAAGATTTGGCGGCTACAAATATCTTTTTTGACACTTTTGTGTATGAGTCATCTCTTTATAAAGATTGGGATAGAGTTATGGTCAAAATGGGCGATGGCATCTATAAAAAAGAGGATAAAGTTTTTATAGCATCAAGTCAAAAAAGTGATGATTCAGACAGGGTTGTTGTTCGTGAAGATGGTCGTCCAACATATCTTGCCGGCGATATAGTCTATCATAACCAAAAGTTTGAGCGCGGATATGAGCACTATATAAATATCTGGGGAGCTGATCATCACGGATATATCGCAAGAGTAAAAGCAGCAGTTGAATTTTTAGGCTATGAGAGTGCAAAACTGGAAGTTTTACTCTCTCAAATGGTAAGTTTATTAAAAGATGGCGAGCCTTATAAAATGAGTAAGCGTGCTGGTAATGTTATACTTATGAGCGATATAGTTGAGGAGATAGGAGCTGATGCTCTAAGATTTATCTTTGCTTCAAAAAAGAGTGATACGGCTTTGGAGTTTGATCTCTCGGAGTTTAAAAAGCAGGATAGTTCAAATCCTATTTTTTATATCCAGTATGCACATGCAAGAATAAAAACTATTATCTCAAAGAGCGATTTGAGCGAAGATGAGATAATGTCTGCAACTCTGAAAAATTTAGGTGAAAATGCAGATATGTTGATGTTTGATGCATTGCTTTTGCCTGAAATTATTGAAGATGCTTTTAGTTCAAGGCAGGTTCAAAAACTTCCCGAATATCTAAAATCACTTGCCGCATCTTTGCATAAGTTTTACTATGACTGCAGAATAATTGGAACAGAGGATGAGGCAAAGCTCCTAAAACTCTTAATGGTTGTGGGATTATCTCTTCGCACCGGTCTCTCTTTAATGGGGATAACGGCCAAAGACTACATGACAAAAGAGGAAGATTAGAACTTAAGGCTAGGATATAGCTTTAAGGCTTCTTCTAATTGAAATTTTGTAATTTGCAATAAAATCGGATTTTTACTCTCATCAAGCCAAGAAGCTATTTTTTTAATCTCTTCAAGAGTCATGGATGTACATCCTGAAGTTGGCGCATCTTTTTCTTTTTGAACATGTATAAATATACAAGAGCCTCTTTTTTTAAGCTGCTTTTTGTTGTGTCCTACGACAATTCCCAATTCATATTGTCCGTCGTCTCTTCTAATCTCTTCAAAGCTCTTTGGCATATCTTTTGGCTTTTTTATGATTTGATTGTAAAAATCAGAGTTGGAGTCATCTACACAAATCAAATCTTTTTGCGCAAAAGTATATGGCATCTTAAATTTCAAATTTTCTTCATAGCCAAATATAAAATCAAGCGTAAATATTCCTATCGGTGCTTTTTTGTCACCCTCATATTTCATAGGCTCCATTTTTGTGCCTAAAAGCTGGGTTTTACCCACTCCATGCCCAAAACCACGCGCTCCTACATTCACTTCAAACGTGTCAAAAACCTGCACCCCGTCCTCAAAACAGAACAGCTTTGCTTTAGTGGAATTATAGTCATCGCCAATGACTAAAATGATTTGTTCGCCCGCAAAAACAAACATTTGAGAAATTATAATAATTAAGAAACTTTTTACCATAAAGTATGTTACTATTACCAAAATATGAAGCAGGTTAATTTTTTAGAAATGGAAAAGATTTTATGAGTATAAATATAAGAAAAGCTACTAGTGAAGATGCACCTTTTTTGGCACAGATGATTTTGCAAAGCACTAGAGCTGATAAAAAAATCGGAATCTATGATTTGATTTTTAAAGTAAACAATGATAAAGAAGTTCTGAACTATTTAGAAAAATTAACATATACAAAGGCAAAATCAAGTTGTCATTATAGTAATTTTTTAATTGCAGAGATAGACGGTAAAAGTGTAGGATCTCTTTGTAGCTATGAGCCTAGGATTTCTACGCAAGAGGTGTTTATGGAGGCTCTTAGCGAGATTGGTATTGATGGCGAGGAGAGCGAGTATTTTGGTCTTATGAATATTTGTGGATTTGTTTTAAATACCAGAACATTAATCTTTGATTATATGGAGGAGTTAGAGGGTTTTATGGATGTTGGCATCTTAAAAGCGCTTATGCATAAAAGTCTTTTGAGTGCAAGACTAAAAGGCTACCGTATAGCTCAAACTATAGTAGAAATCGGCTCACTAGAGACTCTTTTATATTATAAAAAACTAGGGTTTAAAGAGGTTAAGCAAAAAGAGTGCGAACCTTATAAAGAGATTTTCGGCAGACCCGGTTTGGTTTTATTATCTATAGAATTTTGATTGGTTTAACATAGAACTCTCTGCTTTATCTGTTTTTCCATCGCTCCTTGCTATTATCTTAGCACTATACACAAAAAACGTAATGTTGTCGCTTTTTGGTGGAATAGTGCTGGGTGCTTTTGTACTAAATGATTTTTCGCTTCTTCCCTCCATTGAAAATATATTTTCCCTATTTATCTCTTTAGTATCTGAAGCTTGGATATTAGAAACATTAGCTTTTGCGATTTTGGTTGGAAGCATAATGGCATTAATTGAAAAATCAGGTGGAATAGAGGGTTTTGTAGATTTTATGCAGCATAAAACAGGGCTGGTAAAATCTGGACGTTCTGCTTTGGTTTTGAGCTACATCATAGGGATTTTTATCTTTATAGAGTCAACCATTACCTCTCTGATTGCCGGTGCAGTCGGAAAACCTTTTTGTTATAAATATAAAATTCCTAGTGCAAAACTAGCCTTTGTCTGCGATTCGACTGCGGCTCCTGTTAGCTCACTTATTATCCTAAATGGATGGGGCGCACTTCTTTTGGGGCTTATAACTACACAAATATCTTTGGGCACCTTAAATCTTGATGCACTAGACCTTCTCTTAAAGAGCGTTTTATACAATTTTTATGCAATAGTCGCTCTTGTGGTTACCTTTGTGGCGATATGGTTTAATATAGACATAGGCGCTATGAAAAGGGCAAAGCACAAGCCTAAAAATGAGGAGATTGCTAGCAGGGACGGGGCAACCATGTTTTATATGCTTTTGCCGATTTTTTTAATGGTCTTATCTGTTTTTCTGTTTTTGTATATAACCGGGGATGGAGATATTTTAAGAGGAAACGGTTCTAGTTCAATTTTTTACACGATGCTATTTACGCTTATTTTTACACTCTTTTACTTTGTCGGTACAAAAAACATGACTCTTTCTCTATGGAGCAAAACAGCTTTTAAGGGGGCGTTAAAACTTGTGCCGATAGCACTCATACTTCTTTTTGCTTTTGGCATAGGAGATATGACTACACAGTTAAAAACAGGTCATTTTTTAGCTTCATTGGTAAATGAAAACCTAAGCGTCTCTTTTTTGGCAGCTGTAATTTTTATAATAGCTTCTCTTATCTCTTTATCAACAGGAACAAGCTGGGGGACATTTAGCATCATGATTCCCATTGCTCTTCCTATGGCAGTTTCGATGGATGCAAATATCGCTCTTTGCGTAGGAGCAGCTATCTCTGGTGGTGTATTTGGGGATCACTGCTCACCTATATCAGATACAACTATTATAGCGGCGATGGCAACTGATTGTGAGCTGGTAGAACATACAAATACACAACTCCCTTACGCATTTATTAGCTGGGGAGTTGCGTTTGTGTTGTTTGTTTTTTTTGGACTAATTTTCTAAAGCTCTGTTTATGGAGTAGCGCATATCATCATCAAGGTTTTCCATACCGCTCAACATCCATCTAAGATATGCTGCGTCGCTGTGGGCTACTTCTTGTAGTGTCTTGCCTTTGTATTTTCCAAAGTTAAATGATTTTATAAGTATAGGAGTTAGTGTTAAATCCACCATCTTCTCAACTGGATTTTCTTTGGGAAATTGTGCTAAAACAGCCTCTTTTAGCTTGCTTAAAAAGAGTTTTAAAACCAATACGTCACCGATAGCATCATGAGCTTTTATGGTTACGCCTAAATCATCAGCCTCCTTTTGCTCCTCTGTGTATAGACCCATTTTGTAGCGAAAGTATTGAAGTCTATGTGCCTCTTCATCAGGAAACATGTGCTTGGCTACTCTTAGTGTATCTATAACTTTCATCTGAGTTTTAAAACCCTCTTTTTCAAGCATTTTCATGTCAAAAGGAGCGTTATGGATGATAAGATAGTTATCGTCTATATTTAGCTCTTGGAGTCTTTTATAAGAGCTGCTCTCTTTACATGTACCCTTGCCCACAAGCATGCTTGGAGTGATTCCATGAACCTCCATGGCTGCAAAACTAATAGGAACATCAGAGCTGAAAAACTCATTTTGAACCTCAATTTTTTTTTCGCCTAAAACCATAAATCCAAGCTGGATAACTCTGTCTAATTCGCCTATCCCTGTTGTTTCAGTATCTAAAATAATATATTTTGCCATTTATCAAGTATCCCGTAAAAAGTTTTTAAGCTATAATATTATCTAAAAAGGCTTACATGTACCATCTTATTATAATTTTTTGTTTTTTGATTCCCATCTCTGTTTTTGCACTTAAAATTGAACAAACACCCATAGAGTTCTCAGATGTTAGGGTAGAACTTACAAAAGATTATATAAAAGAGCATTACGATTTAGAGGTAAAAGATATAAAAATTGTTCCAAAAATCATAGTTATCCATCATACGGCGATAGATGATTTTAATAACTCTATCTCCCGTTTTATATCCCAGACTTTGCCTAGTGATAGACCTGATATAAAAGGCGGGGGAGCACTAAATGTCTCTGCGCACTTTATGGTTGAGCGAGATGGAACTATTCATCAGCTGATGCCCCTAGAGTTTATGGCGCGTCATGTTATAGGGCTGAACTACAACTCCCTCGGCATAGAGAATGTCGGCGGGCAAAACTCCAAAGATAACCTAACAAACGAGCAGTTAAAGGCAAATATTTTCCTTGTAAATTATCTCAAAACAAAGTTTCCTACAATTGAGTATGTTATAGGACATTACGAATACAGATGTTTTGAAGGTAACGAGTTTTGGCTTGAGGTAAACAGAGGCTATAGGACAAAAAAAGATGACCCGTCTGTAAGATTTATGCAGGAGATAAGAGCAAACATAGAGGGTTTTAAAGGTGCTCCTTGCACTCAAGGTCATAAATGATTAGCTCGCCTCTTTCTTATCTCTTTGTTCTCGCACTCCTATCTGCCGTTATTAGCCTCTTTGAACAAAAAAGCAGGTTGAAGTTTTTTAAGTATGTTCCATCTTTTGTGTTGATATATATATTTAGCATGTTTTTGGCTTCTTTTGGGGTGTTCGAGCAAAACGAAGCCATATATGCTATATATAAAAACACAAAACAAAACCTGCTTCCAGCGATGCTTTTTCTGATGCTGTTGCAAGTTGATATCAGGGATTTTTTCAAACTCGGCAAACCTCTGCTTATCTCTTACGCTTTGGCACTTTTTTCACTCTCTTTTGCTTTTATAGTAATCTCCTTTCTTTTTGATTTTGATAAGGAGATGGCATCTGCTTTTGGCGCATTAAGCGGAAGCTGGATGGGAGGTGTGGCAAATATGGTAGCAGTCGGTTCTGCTTTGGATGTCTCACAAGAAGCATTTGGATACGCACTTATAGTTGACAGCGTAAACTACACTATCTGGATAATGTTTCTGCTTTTTTTAACCCCATTTGCACACCATTTTAACTCCTTTACCTCTTCATATGAGCAGATGGCAAAGCTTGGTGTAATAGGTTGTGCCTGCAGTATAGGAGCAAAGAGATACTGGCTTTTGATATTTTTATCAATCGTTGTTGCATTTGTGGTAAATCTTATAGCTTCAAGCGGATTTGTGCTTTTAAACTACACGACAACAACTGTTATTTTAGCCACTATGCTTGGCATTTTAGGCTCATTTACAAGGTTAAAGAGCCTAAACGGCTCAAGCGAAGTAGCAACTTCAATGCTCTATATGTTAATAGCGTTAATAGGCTCAAAAGCACTCTTTGAAAATTTTGAGGGAGTAGGTTTGTATGTTTTTGCAGGGTTTTGCATCTTGCTTATCCATGCGCTTATAATGGTAGTAGGCGCTAAGATATTTAGACTTGACCTCTTTAGCATCGCCATAGCTTCGCTCTCAAATATAGGCGGCGTAGCATCAGCATCTATACTTGCAGCAACCTACAACAAAGCACTTGTGGGAGTCGGCGTTTTAATGGCAATAATGGGCTATATAGTAGGAACTTTCGGCGGTTTGGCGATTGGGAATGTTTTGGTTTGGATGGCGGGGTGAGGGAATAAACTTGTGTTATTTATCATCATCTGTTTTTGCTAAAAATTTATCAATTTTAAAAAAAACAAGATTGAAGCGGTGCTAATTACACCCAAAAACTGGGTGTAGAGAAAAAGCAGAAATTTTATTTAGATGCTTCTTTAAGCAGTTTTACAACAGTTCCATGTCTGTTTTTAGTTGCGTAATCAAGAGCCGTTTCTCCGTCTCTGTCTTTGGCTTGAACATCTGCACCCTTTTTAATTAAAAGTTTAACAACTTCACTCATCCCTTTTTCGGCAGCATTGATAAGTGGTGTTTCTTTAAATTTATCTTCAACATTTACATCTGCACCGCTATTTATTAAAAGTATTGAAGCCTCTGAAAGACCGACTCTTGTTGCATAAAGAAGAGGTGTTGATTTATCTTTGTCTATAGCATTAACATTCGCACCTTTTTTTATAAGATAGACAGCCGTATCAGATTTAGAATTCTGAAGAGCAACAATTAGAGGAGTTTTACCATACTTGTCCTCTTCATTAATCCCAGACCCGTCTTTTAATAATTTAGTCACACTGTTTGTTAGCCCATCTTTAGCAGCATAAAAAATAGGAGCAGTGTCATCAGAAGCTTTTACATCGGTTTTTGCACCTTTATCTATGAGCTTCTCGAAAAGTTTTGGCATATCAAATTCCATAGCAAAAAAGAGTGGAGATTTACCGTCTTTATCTTTTACATTTACATCAGCACCTTTTTCGATTAAATTTACGCCAAGCTCAGAAGAGGAGCTTTTAGAGGCATAAAGCAGTGGGGTACTACCGTCTTTGGCTTTTACATTAATATCAGCACCTTTTTTTATAAGATACAATGATGCATTGGTAAGCCAATTTTTTGTTGTAAGAAGAAGAGGTGTTATGCCATCTTTATCTTTTGCATTAACATCAGCGCCTTTGTTAACAAGCAATATTACTAAATCATCAAGCATGCCTTGAGCGGCACAGTGAAGAGAAGTCTCATTATAGATGTTTTTAACATTGATTTTTGCACCTTTTTCAACAAGAAGCTTTGAAGCTTTTAGATGCCCGCTGCGTCCTGCAAACATCAGTGGTGTAAAACCATTATTAGCAGCATTAATATCAGCCCCATTTTTCAAAAGCAATTTTATAACTTCACTCTTGCCGGCAGCAGAAGCAGACATCAAAGGTGTGTAACCTTCTTCATCAACAGTATTAACATCAGCACCATCCTTAATCAAGCGCTCAACCGTTTCAATAGAATCGTCACTTATGTTTTCTTGATCTAAAATAGTTATAATTCTCTTGCCCTTTTCATCGGCCATTGAGTGTTGAGGAATAAATAACACAAAAGCAGCAATCAACAAGACTGAAGCAAAATTTCTTTTAATAAACATCTGTTTTCCTTTTTTATAACTTACAGAATAGAATTCTAGCATATAGATGTTTTTTTAATAGTTATATTTCTTTTTTTTATATTAAAATTTTTATTATGTTACACATTAGAAGAAAAATTTAAAAAATAACACCCTGTAAAGGAATCCCCTCTTTTTAATCAGACTCCTTATAAATACTCATAGATGGAAATGCAAATTCTAAGGAATTTTTCTCTAAAATCTCCATGATTTTAAATAAAATGTCCTCTTTTACTTCAAGCCACTCGCTCCAAACTACACTCTTTGTAAAGCAGTAGATAAGAATGTTAATGCTTGAGGGTGCAAACTCATCAAGAAATACAAATAATGTCTTTTTTATACCTACCTCATCCTCTCTTGAGACAAGCTTTGAGCTTCTAGTTGATTGATAGTTATATTTTGTATTTTCAGTAGCTATTTGAGGATGCGCTTCTAACATTTGGCGAATCTGCAAAAGGGCATTTCGTATATCCTCGCTCTTTGAGTTATATTTTATGCCAAGATTCATTTTTATTCTACGACCAAGTGAGCGTTTATTCCAGTTTTTGACCTCTTTGTTTGCAAGTATAGAGTTAGGAATAGCGATAATAGCATTATCAAAGGTTCTAAGAGTCGTAACCCTAAGACCAATTTCAACAACAGTTCCCTCTAAATCATTTACAACTATCCAATCTCCTTGAGAAAAAACATCACTAAAGAGGATTGAGAGAGTTCCAAAAAAGTTTGCCAAGGAGTCTTTAGATGCAAGCGCCACAGCCAAACCACCGATACCAAGTCCTGAGAGAACAGCGGTTAAATTCACACCTGCGAGATAAAGAATAACAAGAAAACCAATAATCATAATAACAAAGTTGATTATCTTAATACCAACATTTACAACTTCTCTTTTTATCTTTTTATCTACAGTTTGCATTTCCTGAATTTTTATAGATAGTACGATATTTATTACTCTATAGACTATAAAGGTTAGTAAAATCGCATAAAAGATTCTAAAGAGTTCACTTAAGTTGCCAACACCTGAAAAGTCATAATAGATAAAGATTAAAATCTCTATACTTATAAATATCATCATAATTTCCATGAGTTTTCTGATGCTATTTAAGATATCCTGAGAGTATTTTTTCAAAGAGTTTATCTTAACTATAAAAGACTCTATCTTGATGTAGATATATGTGCGAAGAATATACATAAGAATCGACACAACTATCATAAATATAATCTTTACAACACTAAAACCATAAGGTTCTATGATGGAGTTTATGCTCTGTGCTACTGATGTATTGTTTATAAAGATAACCGGTTTTATGAGGTTAAAGTTTGAGTATTTATTTAGTCTATACATCTTTTTTTCAAACATAGATAGGTACTTTAACACATCAGCATTTATCTCTATGAGTGCGTAGAAGTCTTTTATGTTTTGTTGTGCTTGTTGTAGGATTTTTGAGTCTTGATTTAAGGCTAAAATATCAGAATACTCAACACTAGTAAGCGGGGCAATATCCTCTTGGTTTTTTGCAAACATCTCGTGCATATAGGCTTGATACTCTACAAAACTCATATCGTTTAAAGCTAATAATATATTTTTGAGCATTTTATTTTGAGCATACAATAGTTTGTAGGATTTTACTAAAACCTCATCCCTTATTACAGCATAGTTGTTTTCTAGGCGCTTATTTAGCTTGATAATTTTCTCTAGCGCAAAGATTTGAGTATCAAAAGTTTTATAGTTATTTATAAACTCCTCTTTATGTATTAAAAACTCATCTAGTCTTTGTGAATAGAGATTTTTTTGCTCTTGTGCCATGAGCATGATTTTTTCTTGAGTAGCATTGCTATCGTTTATTTGTTGTATTAGCTCTATCTGTTTATATAAAAAAGGCAATTCCTTAAAATTTGATTCTACAGCCAAGAGTGGCAGCGTTAAAATTAAAAATATGATTAGTTTTTTGATAAGTAACTCCTTTTGCTCTGTAATTTTAGTCATTGGATTATATTTTACCAAATGAATTTGAAAAAAGATATAATTTAGAGTCTTTAAAAAAAGTAGGCTTTTACCGGGTTAGTAATTGCCTGGTTTATAGGGGACATTTTAACTAAAATATATGAGAGTGCTGCAAAGAGTAGGCTCTGCAAAAGGTGGATATTGATTAGTCAAATGAAAATAACAAATATTACAACACAAGTAAAACAGATAGAATTAAAGACTCCCTTTAAAACAGCTCTGCGGGAGACTTCACATGTAGAGTTTGTGCGAGTGTTTGTGGAGGATGATGCTGGTAATGTGGGTATTGGCGAGGCACCTGCTACAAAGGCGATAACGGGGGAGGATATAGAGATTATTCTTGAGTCCGTGCAGAGCGTAAAGGAAAGCTTTTTAACTCTTACATGCAAAGAAGCCTTAGAGTTTTTGCACACTTCATGTAAGATTGGTTCAAGTGCAAAAGCGGCGCTTGATATGGCGTTTATATCTCTGCATCTAAAAGAGACAAACCAAACGATGGCTAGTTATTTTGGTATAAAAAATCTCACTCCCATAAAAACGGATGTGACTATAAGCTTGAACTCCGTTGATGCTATGATGCAAGACGCAAAAAAGGCGTATGAAGAGGGCAAATATATACTAAAAGTTAAAGTCGGTAGTGATGTTTTGCATGCTGTAGATATTGTGAGGCGTATAGCAAAGGAGCTGCCTTCATGCGAGATTTTAGTTGATGCAAATCAGGCTTGGAATTTTGAGAGCACACTTTTGTTTATCAAAAATATGTTTGATCTAAAAGTAGAGCTGATTGAACAACCCGTGGTTGCAGCGGACTTAGATACTCTAAAAAAGATTACACACTTCTCAAGCATCCCAATACTTGCTGATGAGGCGGTTTTTAATCTTGAAGACGTTAAAAAAGTTATGGAGTCGCAAAGTGCAAATATGATAAATATCAAGCTTATGAAGTGCGGTGGAGTAACAAAAGCCATAGAGATTTTGGAGTATGCAAGGCAAAATAACATTACATGCATGTTAGGCTCGATGCTAGAAGGACCTTACTCTATAAACATAGCTCTGTATCTGGCATTTGCCTACAGGGATGTTGTGAGATATGTGGATTTAGACAGCCCTTTGCTTTACAAAGAGCCATCAAGTGAGTTGGATTTTATTTTCAGCGGGTGCGAGATTTTATTTAAAAATTGATATTTTGCACTTTTTGTAAAAAATGGCAAAATCCCTGTAAATCTCGAAAAATTTGTTTTTCGTAGCTTTAGGGGGTTGCAAGGGACAGATGTCCCTGCCACTAAAACGGACGAGTTCGTTTTAGTGCGTAACATCAACTAAAAGTTAAAGCTCTGCTTCTTAAATACTTTAAACTCTTTTGCTACTTTTTCTTTCTCAAGTCCTAGAGTTTCAAGGACTTTTGGATTTACTAAAAACCAGCCTAAAACTACATTTACTTTATCCTCTTTTTGAAGTTTAAACTCACGCTTTACTTCTCTTTTTTCATTTGCGCCAATCATGGTGTCTTTTAGAGTTGTGTCCGCCACCCATGGCATAGAAGGTTTGCCGTCTTTGCCGATAACCCTTATAAAAACTTCATCTTCGAGCTTAATGGTTTTGCCCTCTCTTATTACATTGATTTTTAAAACTGCCATTCGCATAGGATGAAGCAAAAGCGCATGTGAAGTTCGGTTATCTATGTTGATGATAAAGTGGTCGATATTTCTTAGGATGGATATGTTTACATACTCTTTAAGCATATCTGAGTGGTAATGCGCTCCTGCAAAACCATGAAAAGAGTGTGTTTTTGTCTCTATAATGGAGGAAAAACTTCCCTCTACTTTTGGCATATGACAACTTACGCAGTTTGCTTGGCTCATCTCGTCATTTACGTTTGTTGAGCAGAGATTTAGACCTGCTTTGTTAAGGTTGTGCGAATGGCATCCGATGCAGACATTGCCATTTTTAAAGTTTATGTTTTCGTCGGTTATGATTTTATGATAAGGAGAATTAAGAGAGCTTCTAGTTGATCCATAGTAACTTTTTTTCTCTTTTGAGATGATGTTTGTGTTGCTCTGTTTATGCTTTTCGATGCCCTCTATGCGGTGGCAGTAAGCACAGCTAATCGCTTCTTGATGAGTTGAATTGTTTGCATCAAACATAGCTTTTTGAGTGGGTAAGAGCATCTTGTCTAAGTTGTCTGCAGTGGGAGTGTGGCACTTGCCACAGCTGTACTGTTCGCTTTTTGTCATGGCTACTTGTTTGTCCCAAACAGCTTTATGGATTGCATCTTTATCTGGTGTTGCATTCGCATGTAAGGAGCCGTAAAACTCATCATATATTTGAGCATGGCATTTTTGACAATCTTTGCTAGGCGCAAACTCATGAACGGCGTCATTTGCAAAAACAGCGACAATTATAGATAAAAAAAGAGATAGCTTTTTCATAAATATATCCTTTAGAAATTAGATTTGAATTATAACACGCTTTTTAACTACTCGTTT
>NZ_JALNZY010000031.1 GCF_023229105.1 Sulfurimonas sp. | reverse complement strand
TTTTTTCATACTTGGAAAAATATGGCTGGACAAGCCCATCACAAGGCATGTGGGCGTTTCATGATGACATAAGAGCGGAGATAAAAATTGCAAGAGCTTTAGTGCAAGAGAAAAATATGGCTGCACTAATGCAGCAGTTGCAAGTAGTCTTTAGAAATTTAGAACATATCATGCAAGTTGAAGAGGGAAGACTTCTGCCAAATGCTTTAAATATGCTTGATGAAGATGATTGGAAAGAGATGAGAGCAGGAGATGAGGAGATAGGTTGGATGTTTGATGAAGCACCAACAGCATATCCTCCGCATGTAGAAGGCGAATATATCCACCCATCGCAAGATAAACAAAAAAGAAAACTCCCTTTTTCACTTGAAAATAGAATCAAGCTTGATGAGGGTTACATGCTGCCTGAGCAGATTAACTGGCTTTTGAAGTTTATGCCGGTTGATATCACTTATGTAGATGAAAATGATGTTGTAATATTTTATAATCGCGGAGATGATAGAGTCTTCCCAAGAAGTGCAGGCATTATCGGTCGTGAGGTAAAATTTTGTCATCCTCCAAAGAGTGTTGAACAAGTTTTGATGATTTTACGAGAGTTTAAAGCTGGTCGAAGAGATGAAGCTGAGTTTTGGATAACATTTAAAGGCAAATTTGTTCACATTCGTTATTTTGCTATTAGAGATGATGAGGGTAATTACAAAGGTGTTATCGAGGTTTCCCAGGATGTTACCCACATCAGAGGATTAGAAGGTCAACAAAGATTGCTAGATTGGGAATAGGGTATAATTTTTAAAAAAGGAAAATTAATATGTCAAAATTTGAAAATGTTACAGTTGTAAAAAAAGCAAATATTTATAATAATGGAAAAGTTACAAGCAGAACGGTTGAGTTTGCAGACGGTACGAGAAAGACTCTTGGAATCATGATGCCGGGTAAATATACTTTTAACACCGCAGAGGCTGAAATCATGGAGATGATGGTTGGGGAGCTAGATATTAGACTTCCGGGTGAAGATTGGAAAACCTTAAGCACACCAGAGACTTTTAACGTTCCTGCAAACTCATCATTTAATCTTAAAATCAAAACTGTTACAGATTACTGTTGCTCATATATTAAGTAGTTTTAACTCCAGATTAATACTCTGGAGTTCTCTCTTTTGGACCTCTGTATAGTTGTCTAGGTCTGGCTATTTTGACGGTTTCTTGTTGATTTAATTCGCTCCATTGTGCAATCCATCCTGGTGTTCTTCCTATAACAAAAATAACTGCAAACATCTCTTTTGGAATTTTGAGTGCTTGAAGAATTAAGCCTGAATAAAAGTCTATATTTGGATAGAGGTTGCGGCTTATAAAATAGTCGTCATTTAGTGCAATTTGCTCTATCTTGTTTGCCACCTCGACAAGTTCGCTGCTTATGCCGAGTTCACTCATAAGCTCATTACGGATATTTTTTAAAATCGTAGCACGCGGATCAAAATTTTTATATACACGGTGCCCAAATCCCATTAGTCTAAACGGGTCATTTTTATCTTTTGCACGTGCTATAAACTCATCCACTCTATCTACACTTGCAATCATCTCTAGTTGGCGAATAACACTCTCATTTGCTCCGCCATGGCTTCTTCCCCATAGAGCGCCTATGCCGGCACTTATAGCTGCATATGGGTGTGCATTTGTAGATGCAAGGTTTCTAACAGCAGTGGTTGAGGCATTTTGTTCGTGGTCGGCATGGAGAGTAAAAATAGTGTCGAGTGCTTTTATTTCAATGAGCTTTAACTCTATATAGTCATGCGGATAAGATCTTAACATGTAGAGAAAATTTTCAGTAAATCCTCTGTTTATATCGGGATATATAATAGGCAACCCGTTTGAGTATCTGTATGAAAAAGCTGCTAAAGTAGGAATCTTTGCAACTATTCTATTTGCCATTTCGCTGTACTCTTGCTCATCTTTTATATTGAGGTGGTCAGAATAAAATGTAGAAAGAGCAGAAACTCCTGCCGAGAGGATTGCCATAGGGTGTGCAGAGTCTGGAAAGGAGTCAAAGAGCTTCTTTACTCCCTCATGTACAAATGAACGTTTTTTCATCTCCAGCGCAAAATTTTCCAACTCAAGTTTGCTAGGAAGTTCGCTGTTTATAAGAAGATAGGCTGTGTCTAAAAAGCTTTTTTCTTTTGCAAGATATGCTATGTCATAGCCTCTGTACATAAGTTTTCCATTCTCGCCGTCTATATATGTTATATCGGACTTGCATGATGCCGTAGAAGTGTATCCCTCATCATAAGTAAACATATTAGTCTCTTTGTACAGAGTCGAAATGTCAATTACAGACGGACCGACAGTCGCATCTAGTATAGGAAATTCATAACTTTTACCGTTGCGATTGTTTATTAGTGTTACCGTATCTTTACTCATAATATTCCCCTTTTTTTTGTCTTTGTCAATTATACTATATAAATTGTGCAACCATTTTATTTAAAGCTGCCTCATCCAAAGCGCCAGAAACCCTGTGAATTTCTTTCGCATCTTTAAACACTATTATAGTGGGAATGCTTCTTATTCCAAACCTAGCACCTAGGTTTTGTTCATTCTCAGTATTTACTTTTGCATAAAGGGCTTTAAGCGCGAAATTGGTTGCACTCTTTTGAAAATTTGGAGCCATCATTTTGCATGGGCCGCACCAAGGCGCCCAAAAATCGATAATTACGGGCATATCGCTATTGACTACTACCTCGTCAAAGTCAGCATTTGTCAGCTCAATAGGTTTTGTATCTAGAAGTGAACCTTTGCACTTTCCACAATTTGCTTTCTTATATGACTCTTTTTGTGGTACATTGTTTACACTTTTGCAATGCGGACAGACGACTCTCATAATGACTCCTTTTGTTATAAAACAATGGCAAAAATGCCACCTTTTCTGTAGATAAAAAATCTTTTTTTACTATCTGTTGCAGTTGCTCTTTTAAAATCATCTAGAGTAGATATTTCACTGTTTTCTACCTGAAGGATAATATCATTTTTTCTAACTCCCGAACCAAATGCTTCACTTTTTTGATCTACTTCCTTAACTATTACACCCTCAAGCGTAAGATTGAGCTGCTGTTTGTCTATAGAAGTTATCTCGGCAAGTTTCATGCCTTTGTACTCAAACTCACCCATTGCTGTTTTACTATCTAGTGTAGTTAGAGTTACATTTACAACATCTATCTTTTTCTCTCTTAAAAACTTTATATTTACAACTCTCTTTGGAGCGTAAGAGCCTATCGTATTTTTGAGTTCACTAGCACTTTCAATCTTTTTGCCGTTGACAGAGATGATTAAATCGCCTCTTTTTAGTCCCGCTTTTGCGGCAGGTGAATTCTCTTCTACGCCTGTAATGAGTGCGCCGTAATTTTCATTATAAAAACTGCTCATATCTTCACTAACATCAGAGATAGTAACTCCTAAATACGCACGTGTATATTTACCGCTCTCTATCAAACTTGTAGCTATCGAGGTTACCATGTTTGATGGAATTGCAAAACCGATACCGACATTTCCGCCAGATTTTGAGATGATAGCCGAGTTTATTCCGATGAGATGTCCCGCAGAGTTTATAAGTGCGCCGCCTGAATTTCCGGGGTTTATAGAAGCATCAGTTTGGATAAAATCCTCATACTCTACGATTCCCACACCGCTTCTACCAGTTGCAGAGACTATTCCCTGCGTGATTGTCTCGCCTACTCCAAACGGATTTCCGAGTGCAAAAACAATATCCCCGACTTTAACTTTGTCCGAGTCATAAAATGTTACTGCATTTAAGTTTTTAGCCTCAATTTTTATAATTGCTAAATCCCCTTTTTCATCTTTTCCGATTAGCTTGGCTTCATACTCTTTTTTGTCACCCGCTAAGTTAACGATAATCTCATCGGCACCATCTATAACATGGTTGTTAGTAACTATATAACCATCTTTTGAGACAATTACTCCTGAGCCTAGTGATTTTTGAATTCTATCTTGAGGAATATCCCCATATCCTTTAAAAAACTCTCTAAAAAATGGGTCGTTAAAGAAAGGGTTTGCGCTGTAAAGATTCCCTTTTATCTCTTTTTTTATAGAGATATTTACGATACTAGTTCTTACGTTTTCTAAGATATTACTATAAGAGAGTATCTGGTTTTGTTCGCTAGGGAAGCTTCTTTGGAGGTCTTTAGGTGCATATTTAAACTCTACACTATCTTTTGCGTAAACAAGTGAAAGCGTTAGAGTAAGCAGTATAAGTAGTCTTTTCATTTTCATTCCTTTTAAGTTTTTTTGCATAACTAACAAATTTTATACTTAAATGGTTTACAAACTGCTAACGACTTAAAATGCTCCCTCTAAATATTTAAGTGAATCGGCTTTTATATAACAGATAGAGTCTGTTATATTGTCAAGGTTGCTATAACTGCTGATGCCAAAAGCAAATTGATTATTTTCATAAAGCAGTGTTATACCCTCGCTCATATCTACATGCGAAAGTTTTGAGTTCTCAAGCAGCAATGCATCAGTAACGTCGTTAAACTCTAAAGTAATAGTTATCCAGTTAAATCCTCTAGCTCTGTCTTGTGTTGCTAAAGTAATTTTAAGGGTAGTAGCACAGAGAATTTCTATAGATCTGAACTCTGCATCAACAAAGTTGTCAAACCGCTTTAAAAAGCTCTCTATATCTTTTTTAAGCAGGGGTTTCATTTTATTGACAACCTACACACTCCAAACTTCTGTCTTCAACATCGCTTGCCATCTCGGGAGATTGTGAACGAAGGTAGTAAGTGGATTTAAGACCTAGTTTCCAAGCTAGCATATAGATTTCGTTTAGATACTTTCCACTAGCTTTGTCAAGTGTTATAAAGATGTTTAGACTCTGACCTTGATCCAGCCATTTTTGACGGATTGCCGCTGCTCTGATTAGAACTGTCTGGTTTAAATCATACGCTGGAGTGTAGTATGCCCAAGTATCCGGTGAGAGTTCTGGAACAACAACCGGAATGAGTCCTGAGAGATTCTCTTCATACCACTTGCGCTTAAATACCGGTTCTATCGCTTGTGTTGTTCCTGTTAGTATAGAGATGGAACTCGTCGGTGCAATGGCCATAAGGTAACCGTTTCTCATCCCCTGTTTTTTCACTTTAACGCGGAGCTCTTTCCATCCATAAGCTGAGGCAAAAAGTCCACCACGGTCAACTAATTTTTTAACCTCCGCATTTGCATGGTCCATAGGCATTATACCTCTACTCCATTTTGAGCCTTCATATTCGGGGTATGAGCCTTTTTCAAGAGCGATATCGCTAGAGGTAGAGATAGCGTTAAAACTAACAGCTTCCATAATCTCATCTATCTTGTCAAAGTGCTCTTGACTTCCCCATGTTATAGATTTTTGCGCTAGCATCTGCGCTTCGCCCATAACACCAAGACCGATTGCGCGAGTTTTCATGTTAGTACGTTTTACTTTCTCTAGCGGATAGAAGTTAAGGTCTATAACATTGTCAAGTGCGCGAATTGCAACGGGGACGATTCTGTCAATATCCTCTTTTGTATTTACGCGGGAGAGGTTTACAGAGGCTAGATTACAAACTGCCGTGTCGCCGTCTATCTTCTCTTTTTCAACCATGTAGATTTCACGTCCGTTGATTGAATCAAGAGCGGTAACCTTTTTAGCAGGTTTTGTTAGTCCGCTATCAACCTTGATAATCTCTTCCTCTTCATAGCTGATGCTCTCGCCATTTTCAAAAATGAATTTTATCTTGTAGTGGTTAGGGTTTGTGTTTTGAAAAATCTCCGTACAGAGGTTAGAACTTCTGATGATTCCAGTATGGCTGTTAGGGTTTGCACGGTTTGCGTTATCTTTAAAACATAAGAACGGACTACCGCTTTCAAAATATGATGTTAATATTTTTTTCCAAAGATTTTTTGCTTTTACTTTCTCTTTTACAATACTTTCATCTTTTTCAAACTCTTCATATTTTTTACTAAATTCTTCCCCGTGAAGTAGAGTAAGTTCCTTGCAGTCGTACGGATCAAAAAGTGTCCAGATACCGTCTTCTTGAACTCTTTGCATAAAGAGGTCATTTATCCAAAGCGCAGGAAAAAGGTCATGCGCACGGCGACGCTCTTCGCCGGAGTTTTTCTTCAAATCTAAAAAGTCGTTAATATCAATATGCCAAGGTTCCATATAAACGGCAATCGCACCTTTTCTAGTTCCTAGTTGGTCAACGGCAACCGCTATATCGTTTGTGATTTTTAAAAACGGTATTGTTCCGCCTGCCGCATTTTTATGTCCGTCAATATATGAGCCCATTGAACGTACATTTGTCCAGTCCCAACCGATTCCTCCGCCAAATTTTGAAAGGAGCGCCATCTCTTTATATGAGTCAAAAATTCCTTCGATATTATCAGGAGTCGAGCCGATATAACATGAACTAAGTTGATGCCTAGGTGTTCTTGCATTGCTTAGAGTTGGTGTCGCAAGCATAACTTCAAATTTTGAAATCATGTCATAAAACTTTATAGCCCACTCCTCTTTGTTATCTTCTCTTTGCGCCAGAAACATAGCTATTGCCATAAACATATGCTGCGGCAACTCTATAGGGTCTGAATTTTTATCTTTGATGAGATATCTGTCATAGAGTGTTTTGACACCCAGATAGTTAAACTGCATATCACGCTCAGGCATTATATGTTTTTCAAGTCTCTCAAGGTCATACATCTCTTTTAAACCAAGTAGTATTTTGCCCTCTTTTTCACCTCTCTCAAAATACTCTTTTAGAGATGAGTAGCCAGTAAATCCGTTTACTTGATGGTATAGGTTAAATAAAAACAGCCTTGAAGCGACAAATGTCCAGTTTGGAGCATCTATATCTATCTTGTCAACCGCTGTTTTGATAAGTGTCTGTTGTATCTCTTTTGATGTTATGCCATCACGAAATTGAATCTGTGCATCAACTTCAAGTTCGCTTTGAGAAACATTATCCAAATCTTTTACGGCTGCTGAAGTGTACTTTTGTATCTTAGTTATGTCAAGTGCTTCAGTTCTGCCGTTTCTTTTTATAATTGTTATCATTTAGTTTCCTAGGTTATACAGAAGCGTGAGTATAAGTAAAATACCCTGTGCCGGTTGTAATTTTGATATTTGTATTGAATAGATTGTCTCTTATATTCATTTTAACTTTTGGTTTGTGTTAAAAAGATATTAGCGCAATTATGTCATTTATTTTCTGAAAACTCTATCAAAAATTCTATCTACATTTTTTGTATAGTAGTCATAATTGAAACATTCACGGATTGCTTCTTCGCTTAGTGAACTTCTCAACTCCTCGTCTGCTAAGAGATGATTTAGATAAAGTGATTCGCCATTTTCATTTGTAGTTGGTTTGCCTTGTTGAATCTCTTCCCAGACTTTCATTGCATTTCTTTGAACAATTCTATAAGCATCTTCACGGCTTACACCTTTAAGCGGAAGTTCTAAAAGCACTCTTTGGGAAAAGACAAGTCCGCCTGTAAGATTTAAATTTTTCATCATATTCTGGGGATAAACAGTTAGGTTTGCTATAACGTTGTTCATGCGGTGAAGCATAAAGTCACTCGTAATAAAACTATCAGGAAGCCAGAATCTCTCAGTTGAAGAGTGACTGATATCTCTCTCATGCCAAAGAGCAACATTCTCCATCGCAGGGATAGCATATGCTCTAACCATTCTAGCTAAACCTGTTATATTTTCTGTTAGTATAGGATTTCGTTTATGAGGCATTGCGGATGAACCTTTTTGACCTTTTGCAAAATACTCTTCACACTCATATACTTCTGTTCTTTGCCAGTGGCGAACTTGAATGGCAAACTTCTCAATAGAGCTTGCCATAAGAGCTAATGCAGTAGCAAGTCTTGCATAACGGTCGCGCTGAATTACTTGATTTGAAGCAGGTGCAGGTTTGAGTCCTAGCTCTTCACATGTATACTCTTCAAGCTCAAGAGGTGCATGAGCAAAGTTGCCCATCGCTCCGCTAACTTGTCCCACACTTATAACATCAAGTGTTTGTTCCAAATTTTCCAGATGCCTTGCCATCTCATCATACCAAACAGCTAACACAAGACCAAATGTTATAGGTTCCCCATGTATGCCATGGCTTCGTCCTACCATAAGAGTCATCTTATGTTCCATTGCTCTTTTTTTGATAGACTCCATTAGCATCTTAACGTCTTTGATGATTAACTCCAAAGAGCTTTTCATCTGAAGTGCTACTGCTGTATCAACCGTATCGGAGCTTGTCATACCGTAGTGAAACCATCTGCTCTCTTCGCCGAGTGTTTCAGATACGCTTGTAGTAAAAGCAATAAGGTCATGGCGAGTTACAGCTTCAATCTCATCTATTCTCTGAATGTCAAAGCCTGCGTTTTTAACAATCTTTTGTGCATCTTCATCAGGAATAAGTCCCAATCTGTTCCATGCTTTAACAACAGCTTTTTCAACATCAAGCCAAGCTTGATATTTTGCCTGCATCGTCCATTTAGAACTCATCTCTTCTCTTGCGTATCTCTCGATCATATATGCTACCTTCTGATTATTATCTTATATTTTTGTGTTAAAATTCGCACAATTAAAAGTAATTCATTTTACAAAATTTAGACTTATAAAGGATTAAAATTTGCCGTTTGTTTTAAAAAAAATATTTGTAGAGGAAAAGCAGAGAGCCTTTGTTTTTCTTGTAAGAGAACTTGGTTATACGCAAAAAGAGGCGCAACGGTTTATAGCCAAAGGCCGACTGCTTATAAATGGCGAAGTTATGGATGTCTCCTCAAAAGAGATAGAGGGTGAAATAGAGTTCATAAGTTTTGAGCCGATTACAAAAGGTTTAAAAGCTTTTGTAGAGTATGAGAGCTTTGTAGTCTTTGATAAGCCAAGCGGGATGCTTATCCATCCTCAAAATAGATACACTCCCTACTCTCTTATCGATGAGCTAAAGGCACAATACGGAATAGATGCAAACATTGCCCATAGAATAGATCAAGAGACAAGCGGGCTAGTTCTTTGCGGTAGAGATAAAAAGAGTGAAATTGATTTGAAGATGATGTTTCAAGAAAGAGAGATGAAAAAGAAGTATCTTGCAATGGTTCACGGGGAGTTAAAAGACATGTTAGAGATTGACGCTCCTCTACTAAGATATGATGATGAAAAGAGCGCGCTTATAAGAATGGTGGTAAAAGTTGATAAGAATGGAAAGAAATCATTGACACATGTAAAGCCTTTGAAATACTTTCCTGATTCAAATACTACTTTGGTAGAGTGCTCTCCACATACTGGAAGACAGCATCAGATAAGAGTACATATGTTTCATGTGAAACATCCTATAGTTGGTGATCCAGTTTATGGACAGAGCGAAGCAAATATAGTAAAGTATCTTGATAGAGAATTAGATCGTGAGACAAGAGTAGGCATAAGTGGTGCAAGAAGATTGCTTTTACATGCGAGTGAATTAAAATTTGAGTTATATGGAAAAGAGTATCAGATAAAAAGCAATGTAGATTTTGAAAAAGTTTGTTTTGAGAACATGCAGATTGATAAAAAATAGATAGATATGCGATAGCGTAAGTTTATAGTTATAGGATTAGATTTCAAATAATTAAAAATAGTGTAGAATTTTTTTTGAACAAAGAAGAGCTTTCTATTCTTCATATACAAGCCAAACAGAGAATCTATGTGAATAACTTTATAGAGCTTTCGGAGACATTTCTTTTTTTTATATAGCAATCACGGCTAAAATTGCCATAACCCCCTAAAACATGGGTTTCGAGCAGACTTAATTATTTTAGATTAAGCAAATATTTATATAAAATTATTCTTAAGTCAGATGGAAATTTTCAAATTCTTTAAAATTATTCTCTATTCTATTCACACATTACAACAATGTGTGAATAGTGCACATTTAGAAGAAAGTAAGAGTATTTTTTTATAATAAATTTTTTTTTAAGAGTAAAATTGAGATTTTTAGGAGCTATTTATTTATGTAGGGTATCATTATACTTATAAACGACCTCCCTGGTGTGTTGGTCGTTTTGTTGTAGAGTAAAAAGTAGTCTATACTAAACTGCATTGTATCTTTTGATGATTTTTTTAACACGATTTTTTAGATTACGAATAGCTTCAGTGCTTGTTTCACCATCAGCGGTAAGACTTTCAAAACCATCATCAAATTGTACCTTTGCAAGCCATCCCACTTTTTTATGGTATTTCACTCCCACAAAACGAACGCCTCCAAAGTGATCCTCACAAAGTTGGTAAATCCTTTTTATTCTGTCTGAGTTTGTTTTTTTGTAAGCCATTGTTGTCTCCTTAAATAGATTATAATTGTTATGATAACATTTTAGTCATCTTTTGTTGCAGCTTTTATGAAGCCTATCACGCCTATTGTAAAAACAGCTACTAAAAAGATGATTTGAAATATCTCTATATAGCTCATGATAGGTCACCTTGTGTTTTCTCTTTTAATTGTCCACATGCAGCACTTATGTCTATTCCTTTAGAATCACGAATAGTACACAAAAGACCATGATTTACCAGATACTCCTGAAAAGTTATCATATCGCTTTTTGTAGGTCTCTCATACTCCGTTCCTGGGTAAGGATTAAAGTAGATAAGGTTTACCTTTGCTTTTATGCCTGAGAGTAGTTTTACAAGCTTTTTAGCAGAGGCTATATCATCGTTTTTATCTTTTATGACCAAATATTCAAACATAACTCTTTTTCTAGTATCTATAGGAAAGCGCTTAACCGCTTCTATAATGGAAGATATATTATGAGCCTTATTCATAGGGATAAGCTCTGTTCTAAGTTTATCATCAACCGCGTGAAGAGAGATGGCAATATGTACGCCTAAATCCATCTCCCCTAGCCTATCTATCTTGTTGCTAAGACCGCTTGTAGATACGGTTTGGCGTTTACCTGATATACAAAGTCCGTCGTCTTCTTTAAATATCTCTATGGCTTTTGCTAAATTTTCAAGGTTATCCAGAGGCTCACCCATTCCCATATAGACTATATTTATCATTCTGTTGTGTTTATGCTCATTATCCCGCTTTAGAGCCACAACCTGTCCTACAATCTCTCCGGCAGTGAGATCTCTTGTAAAACCACCTTTTGCCGTTAAGCAAAAAGCACAACCGACTTTACAGCCTACCTGCGTGGATACGCAGATGGTATATTTTGCCTCTTGAGTAAGATTCCCACTCTCATCCCTAATCTCCTCTTTCATCTTCAGCCATACTGTTTCTATAGTTTTGCCGTCTTGAAGTTCAAAGAGGTACTTGATTGTGCCGTCGATAGAGGACTCTTTTTTTACTATTTTTAGAGGATTTACAACAAATTTTTCTGCTAACTCATCCTTGAGTGCTTTTGGTATGTTTTTCATCTCCTCAAAGTTTTGTGCGTAGTTATGATAGAGCCAGCTGTAAATCTGCTTAGATCTAAATGAGGGTTTTACAATCGCTTGAAGCCCTGTGAGCTTAAAATCAAGAAGTGAGGGTTTCATTTTTTAGTAAGCTCCATAACTCTTTTTTTTACATGCGTCCCTAGAATTTTTTTTGCTTCTTCATGATTCTTTAAAAAATCTTCATGCGCATTTTTGTTAGTGTAGTTTGTTATACAAAAGAGTCCGCCGGCTGGAATATTAAACTCTTGAGCTACCTTTAAAACAGCGAAAAACTCCATATTTTCTATATATACACCGAGTTTTAAAAACCTTTTTGTTAGCTCTTCATTTGTGGAGATATAGTTTGATGAGTTAACTATAACATCCCTTTTTGTTTTATCTGTGTTAGTTGATATTACATTATCAAGGGGGGTGTATGCGTCATTGTTTAAAAATCCAAGTTCAATATTTGAAGCTGTTTTGGACTCAATAATATCAAATATCTGATGCTCCCCATAACTTCCCGCACTTCCGACAAAGAGTAAAAATTCAGGTTTGTCAAATAGGCAAAGTCTTGTTAGATTTATAGCAATCTCAATTAGCCCTACTCCCATAGGAGTAGCAAAATTAAAGGTTTCGCTGTTTCCTGCACAAATTATCATAAGCGCATCTTTACAATCTTACCGGTATGTTATTATCATGAAGATAGCGTTTTAAATCCATAATATCTATCTCTTTATAGTGAAAAATACTTGCCGCAAGTGCTGCATCCGCACCATGTAAAAACGCCTCTTTTATATGTTGCATAGTTCCCGCTCCGCCACTTGCGATAACTGGAATATTGACAGCTCGACTTATCTGCTGAGTTATGTTAAGTTCAAATCCCGCCTTTGTGCCGTCTGCATCCATCGAGGTCAGAAGTATTTCCCCGCATCCGCGATCAGCTACCTCTTTTGCCCACTCTAGTGCATCTATACCTGTATCAACACGACCGCCGTTAAGATAGACGTTATATTTCTCGCCTGTTTTTTTAACATCTATTGCCGTAACTATACACTGTGAGCCAAATCTTTTTGCACCTTCATTTATAAGCTGGGGTCTTTTAATTGCTGCAGAGTTTATGCTTACTTTGTCGCATCCGACATTTAAAAGCTTGTATATATCATCAAGTTTTCTAATTCCTCCCCCGACCGTTAAGGGGATAAAGATTTCACGTGCAACTTGGGCTACTATATCTACGATAGTATCGCGGTTGTCGCTTGAAGCAGTAATATCCAAAAATGTAATTTCGTCAGCACCCTCTTCATTATATCTTTTTGCGACTTCTACGGGATCACCCGCATCTTTGAGTCCAACAAAGTTGACACCTTTGACAACGCGTCCATCTTTAACATCAAGACATGGAATAATTCTTTTTGCAAAATAGTTCAAAACTCTACCTTTTGTTATATAGTGAAATTATACACATAATGGCTTATAGTTAGTTTTGATATTTTTTTATGTTTCACATGAAACATAAAATTTATGGAGAGTTTTTGGTACTTTTAATAAAATATTGTAGTAAATATCCACATTTAGAGTATAAAGATTGTTTTTTATATTGATATTAATCAATTATAAGTAAAATTACTATATCATGTCGGTTGATGAAAAAAATTATAGCTAAAAAGAAATTTGGACAAAATTTTTTAAAAGACGAGACTGTTTTACAAAAAATCGTCGAAGCGATGCCCAACAACGACAATAAAATCGTAGAGATTGGACCTGGCTTAGGTGATTTAACTAAATTTTTAGTAGATGTCAAAAGTGTAGATGCTTTTGAGGTCGATACCGATTTGTGTAGACTGTTACAAAAAAAGTTTGAAAAAGAGATCGCAACCAAGCAGCTTCACATTCATTGTGGAGACGTATTGACTGCTTGGAAGAGTGAGCTTATAGATGAGTCGTATGATTTGGTGGCGAATTTGCCATACTATATAGCGACTAACATAATTCTAAAAGCACTCGCAGATCCAAAATGCAAAAATATACTTGTAATGGTACAGCTTGAAGTGGCAGAAAAATTTTGTGCGCATGAAGGCGATAAGGTATTTGGTGCTTTGAGTGTTATAACTCAAAGCGCAGGGGAAGCACGATTAATTGTGAAAGTCCCGCCAACTGCATTTGAACCGCAACCAAAAATAGACTCCGCAGTTTTTTTGATACAAAAACATAGTGACAGATTTGATAAAGATTTTGAGGGAATGCTTAGAGTTGCATTTACGCAACCTCGCAAAACTCTTATGAAAAATCTCTCCACTGTTTACGAAAAAACTATGCTCCACGAAGCTTTTCTTAAGCTTAGCCTTACACAAACGGTTCGTCCTCATCAAGTTTGCACTCTAGACTATCACCAACTCTATAAACTAACAAGGAGTTTGGATGGAACAAGAGAATCAGGAAAGCGTTAAAAGCATTTCTCAAGAAAATCGTAAACAATATAACAGCAATAAAAAACACACTAATAGTAGCAGGCCAAATAACCAAAGCAGCAATAAAGAGGTCGGCAGTAACCCAACTACCAGTAATAAAAACAAGAGTGCATCAAGAAATCGCCGTCGCCAAAGCACGCCGATAAATGAGAGCTTAAAGGCATTTGTAGAGATAAATCAAGAGGCGCATAAGCAAAGACTTAACCCTCACTACAAACTAGACTTAAACTCAAAAGAGAAAGTTCGCATAACTCCACTCGGAGGTCTAGGTGAAATCGGTGGAAACATTACCGTATTTGAGACAGAAAATGAAGCTATTCTGATAGATGTCGGGATGAGTTTTCCAGATGAAGATATGCATGGTGTTGATATTTTGGTGCCAGATTTTTCATATATTCGTGAAATAAGAAACAAAATTAAAGCCGTAATCATTACACACGCGCATGAGGACCATATCGGGGCGATGCCGTACCTATACAAAGAGATGCAGTTTCCTATATATGGATCACCGCTTCCGCTGGCTATGATAGGCAGTAAATTTGATGAACATCATATAAAAGATTTTAAACAGTATTTTAACCCTATAGAAAAAAGAAAATTGTATAAAATCGGCGAGGATTTCGAGGTGGAGTGGATGCACATGACACACTCTATTATAGATTCGTCATCATTGGCTATTACAACAAGCGCAGGGACGATTATTCACACAGGTGACTTTAAAATTGACCACACTCCAGTAGATGGCTATACGGCAGATTTACATAGACTTGCTCATTATGGGGACAAAGGTGTATTGTGTCTTCTTAGCGACTCTACTAACTCATACAATACACAGCCGACACCCTCAGAGCTTAATGTAGCGCCTGCGCTTGATAGAGTGTTTGCAAAGGCTGAGGGACGAGTGATTTTATCTACCTTTAGTTCAAATATTCATCGAGTTTATCAGGCTATTCAGTATGGTGTAAAGTATGGACGTAAAGTTTGTGTCATTGGTCGTTCAATGGAGAGAAATATTGAAGTGGCGATGCAGTACGACTACATAAAACTGCCAAAAAATATCTTTGTAGAACCGGAGCAGATAGCACATCTAAACGACAAAGATGTTCTTATCATCACGACAGGCTCACAAGGTGAGCCAAGTTCTGCACTTTTTAGAATGTCAATCGGCGAACATAGACATGTAAAGATTAAGCCAACCGATTTAATCGTTCTCTCTTCTCGCCCTATTCCCGGAAATGAAGGCTCAATCTCAGGAATGTTGAACCACCTTCAGCGCGCTGGGGCAAAAATAGCTCAAGATAGAGAACTGCATGTATCAGGTCACGCTTCTATCGAAGAGCAAAAGCTGATGCTTCGCCTTGTAAATCCTAAGTTTTTTCTGCCTATTCATGGGGAGTATAACCATGTTATGAAACATAAGGAGACCGCTGTCATGTGTGGTGTACCTGAGCGTAACATCTACATTATGAATGATGGCGATACAATTGAGATAGCTCCTAAGTATATGAGAAAAGTAAAAACAGTAAGAACCGGTAAAACATATATTGATAACCAAAACAACCATAAGATTGAAGATGACATCGTAATCGACCGCCAAAAACTCGCTTCAGATGGTATCGTTATGATTATCGCTCAGATTGATGGACAACACTCAACAATGCTTTCTAAGCCGGTTGTAACTTCATTTGGAATTGTTGCAGATAAGCAGGATAAGTTTTTTGCTAAAGAGATAGAGGATATTTTAGAGCATTTTCTTGCAAATATCAAAGAGGGTCTTCTTGAAAATCCAAGAGCACTAGAAAACGATCTTCGCCAAGTTGTTAGAAAACATATCTATAGAAAGATGAAAAAATATCCGTTTATTGTTCCACATATTTTTATAATGTAACAAAAAAACTTTTGGCATGTGAAAAAATATTTTGCATGCCATTAAACCTTTTTTACGCAAGTATTATATATAGTAATTTCCAACACCATTGTAGTAAGTTACTAGACACTTTTTTGATATTATTACCCAGATTTAACAAAATGATTTAATTTCTTTGAAATTTTTAAGATAATGGGGTAGTTTTGAATATAAATAATGTTTTTGCAGAAATTGTAAATCTACACCCTTCAAGAATAGCCGTTTATGATAAAAATGGGAATTTTTTATATGCAAATACAAGCTACATAGAAACTTACGGTATTGATATATCAGAGAAAGAAAATTTAAATTTTGACAAGATTAAAGCGTACGAGATAACGTTTGAGTATGTAAAAACTCAACTATCTATATCAGAGAGTTTCAGTATTCAAAAACTTGAAGATTCTGCTTGGTTTGAATCTCTGTTCTTTTATACGACTTCAAAAGATGTTATCCATATCTGCTCAAATATTACAACATTAAAAGAGGCAGACAAAAAAATTTACTATCATGCAAATTATGATTCTCTTACTGCACTCCCAAACAGATCTTATTTTAAAAAACAACTCAAAGGCATACTTCAAAAATCTTCACAAAACGGCTCCAAAATAGCTCTGCTTTTCATAGATTTAGACAAGTTTAAAGAGGTAAATGATACATACGGCCATGATATAGGCGATAAAATGCTCGTTACCATAGCGAAAAGACTTTTAAACAGTGTTAGAAAAGATGATATAGTTGCTAGAATTGGCGGCGATGAGTTTGTTTTAATAGCCAAAGATATAAAAAATATAGAGATTGTAGAGCAGTTGGCACTTAAGCTGCAGAAGAAAATTAGGCAGCCTCTTGAGATTGATGCACATATTTTCAACGTCACGCTCTCTATCGGTATATCGATATACCCGCAACATGGAACAACAAGCCAAGAACTTTTGAAAAATGCCGATGTTGCTATGTATGAGGTCAAAAAAACTAAAAGAGATGATTTTAGAATTTACAACAAGTCGATGTCAAGCGAGGCGGCTACAAAGTTATCGATGAAAGCCGACATAATAAGGGCATTGGAACAAAACGAATTTGTCATGCATTATCAACCTGTTGTGGACTTTCGCACAAACTCTGTCATCGGTGCCGAGGCACTTGTGAGATGGTACCATAGCAAAAGGGGCATACTAGAGCCAAATGACTTTTTGGAACTTATTTTATCGGGAGATTTGGATAGAGAGTTCAACTGCATGGTTGTTTCAAAAGTTTTAAAAGATTTAGTAATAATGAATAAAGCTTTTTTAAATAAAAAACTAATCATATCTATCAATATATCAAAGAGTCAGTTTTTTAGTCCAACATTTTCTTCAAATGTATCAGATGCATCGAAAAATTACGGGATAGACAAATCGCAAATAGAACTCAAAATTGTAGAAAATCAGATAATGAAAAATGCTTCTATAGCAAAAGATAACATAGAGGTCCTCCATTTGATGGGATTTAAAATAGCCTTGGATGATTTTGGAGTTGAGCACTCAAGTCTGAATCATCTAAAAAATTTTAAAGTAGATAAGCTAAAAATAGACAGGTTGTTTATAAAAAATATAGCTCAAGACAAAAATGATTTAAATATTGTAAAATCTATAGTAAATACGGCAAAACTTTTTAATCTAAAAGTACAAGCAGAAGGAATAGAGACTAAAGAGCAGTATCTGAAGTTAAAAAAAATCGGATGCGACTTTTCACAAGGTTTTTATCACTCAAGCGCCTTACCTATGGATGATTTTATACGCTATTATAATAAAACTTGATAGTATAAGAAGAAATAAAAAATTTAAATAAGATTGAAAAATGAAGAATAATAAGTTAATACGATTAACAAACAGCTGTTCCTGGAGCATGGAGACAGAGTCTCTCTCAGTAGACGGAGTGGATGTTAAGTTGTCCATTTCTCAGAAAAAGTTGTTTAAATTTTTAGTTAAGCATATAAATAAACCTGTTCTAAATTTGGATATATTTTATGAGCTGCATGATTCTTTAGATAAAGAATTCAATGAAAAAAGTGTACGTAATTTTATAACAGGGCTTAGAAAATTAGCTCCATGTCTAAATCTTTTAAATATATACGGCGGGTATTATATGCTCAAAAGCGAGCAAATTAGTAAATATTTAAGGCTTAAAGAGCAGTTTTTTGAGATAATAGAACAATCAAAAAATCCTATAGTAGTTACTAGCCCAAATGAATATGACAATCCCATAATTTATGTAAACGATGCATTTTGTGAGTTGTTTGGATATGAGTATGAAGAAGTAGTTGGTAAAAATTGCCGATTTTTACATGCTAATGATATAAAACAAGAGGCTCTTGAAGAAATAAGAGAAGCCATAAATGCACAAAAATCGGTAGAGGCAAATATCAGAAACTATACCAAAGACGGAGATATGGTTTATGAAGATATTACAATTAGCCCGATTTTTGATAAACAAAAAAAGAAAATCAGCTATTTTTTAGGCATTTACAAAGATATTACATCAATACCGCTGTTTTTAGAAAAAGTTCAAGAAGCTCTTTAGAAGAATTTTTATTCTACTAAAAAATTTGCCATCATGGAGTGATCCTCATGCTCTAAAATATGGCAGTGATGAACAAACAGCCCGGGTATTGTAAATTTTACTATAATGCGCACACTCTCTAAGGGCATAACTAGTACGGTATCTTTGTACCCTTTGTCTGTGGGAAAATCTATGCTACTTGTTCTCTCAAGCACTTGAAAATGTACCCCATGCATATGAAAAGGGTGTGCCATATGAGCACTGTTTTTAATCTCCCAAATCTCCGTAGAGCCTAGTTTTACTCTCTCATCTACTCTATGCATGTCGTAGGGCTTTTTGTTTAAAGTCCAGATACCTCCCTCTATGATTTCCATAGTTATAACTCTGTTTTTTGAGGCATCAGAAGCTTTCATCTTTGTAATAGTTGAGAGTTTTTTCGGAATTTGTAATGAATTTTCAGTCGAAAGCTCCGTAATTTTAAATCTCATGATATCCATTTTAGCGCCAAAGTTGGGATAGGCGGGATTTGTTATAAAGTTGCTAGCTTCTTTAAATCCCAGAGTTTTTAGTGTTACGCTCTCACCTACTTTTTTATCTTTAAAATCTACGATGATATCTATACGTTCTGCAACTGCAATCAACAAATCTTTTACGATGATAGGCTCTTCAAGAAGCCCGCCATCAGTTCCAATCAACATGAAATCCTCGATACCCTCAAATGCAAGCTTGTAAGTTCTTGCACTAGAGCCGTTTAGTATTCTAAGGCGATATTTTGTGTTTTTAACATTTGTATAAGGGTACGGAGTCGAGTTTACTATGATAACATCACCTAAAACCCCGTTGTTATCTTGCGGAGTCTCCTTGTAGATAAGATTTTTCTCTTTGTCAAATCTTCTGTCTTGTATAATTAGCGGCAGTTCAAACTCGCCCGATGGAAGATTTAATGCTTTTTCATCATCATCTTCTATAATATAAAGACCTGATAATCCATAATATATCTCTTCTCCTGTTCTGCCGTGCGGATGGGTATGATACCAAAATGTCCCTGCTCTTTGATTGATTTTATATCGGTACTCTTTTGTCATCTGCGTGGCAATAGCGTCCTTTGGATGCCCGTCCATCTCCTGCGGTACCAGTAAACCGTGCCAATGGATTATAGTTGGTTTTTCAAGAGAGTTGATAAAATCGAGCTCAAAATCATCATCTTTTTTTATGCGAATAGTAGGATTTGGCAACTCATCTTGAAATGTCAAAACATCCGTTTTTTTGCCATCGTAGATAGGGAACAAACTTTTTTGTGCATTAAACTTTGCTTTTGCAATATGTTCAAAATCAATAACTTTTGGGATTTTAAGCTTCTGCGTAAAAGGTTCGAAGTTATCAATAGCTATATTTTTTGTATTCTCAATCACGCTGGTTGCTTTGTCACTCTTTTTTGAAGTTTTGTCACAACCTGTAAAAACAACCGCCGCCGCTGAAAAAGAGCAAGAGTAAAAAAAAGTTCTTCTATTCATAACCAACCCCTTATTTTTAATTAAAATCTTGATTTTAATAGCTACTTTAATTAAGTATGACGACAAAAAGATGAAAAAACGCTTAAGTACAGAGGTTAATAAAATTAGAAGCTTCGGTTTTAAAAGCCTCTACAAACCCCTTTGCGTTTTACCCTTTGCAAACGAGGTTTTAACCTCGTCTAAATTATAGCCCCCTTTCTCACTCGGATGTGCTATACTTAGTAAATCACACAATATGACAAATAGACTGTTATAGCCCCCTTTCTCACTCGGATGTGCTATACTCTTGGGCTGTGACAGTAACCAAGCTTTCAGGTTATAGCCCCCTTTCTCACTCGGATGTGCTATACTAATATCGTCAAGATGAAAGAACGCCATCCGTTATAGCCCCCTTTCTCACTCGGATGTGCTATACTTTTTCCAAATAGTGGAACGCCAAAACACAAGTTATAGCCCCCTTTCTCACTCGGATGTGCTATACTCTGATTCCCCTAATAGTATAAATAGCACTTGTTATAGCCCCCTTTCTCACTCGGATGTGCTATACTTTAATATTGATGATGAAGATAAACCAGACCGTTATAGCCCCCTTTCTCACTCGGATGTGCTATACTTGAACCAAAAATAAGTCTATCTCTTTATCAGTTATAGCCCCCTTTCTCACTCGGATGTGCTATACTTGTCTGTTTGAATAGTACCGAAGCCAACACGTTATAGCCCCCTTTCTCACTCGGATGTGCTATACTTTTTAGCATATCCGCACTCTTTAAATCGTCGTTATAGCCCCCTTTCTCACTCGGATGTGCTATACTTTAAT
>NZ_JALNZY010000119.1 GCF_023229105.1 Sulfurimonas sp. | reverse complement strand
GCTTCTCATAAATATAAGCAGAAAATTAAAAACAGCCGTCACTCTTGTAGGGCTTGACAATTCTGAAGCGATGCTCGAACAAGCAAGAAAGAAGTGCGAGGCATTTAAAGCAGATATAGAGCTTAAAAATGCAGATATTTTGGAGTATAACTATAATGAGGCAGATCTTTTTATAAGCAACTACACCCTGCAGTTTATCCGTCCGCTAATTCGTGAGGAACTTGTGAAAAAGATATCGGCTTCTTTAAAAAGAGGGGGGCTTTTCATCTTTAGCGAAAAAGTTATAAGTCATCATCCAAAGCTCAACAAAGAGCTGATTGAGCACTACTACGACTTTAAAAAAGAGCAGGGTTACTCTGAATATGAGATAGTGCAAAAAAGAGAAGCATTGGAGAATGTTTTGGTGCCATATAGTGAAGATGAAAATATAAAAATGGCGAAAAACTGCGGTTTCTCACACTGTGAAGTAGTATTTCGCTGGGCAAATTTTGCAACTTTCGTAGCTATAAAATAAAATTACTTCATATTTCGTCGTTAATTTATCTCAATGTACAGAAGTACATTTTTTGCTAAATTGCCTAGAACTATTTTGTAATTTTAATTTATAGAAATTGTTTACTTCATATTTCGTTGTTAATTTATCTCAATAATATATATCTTGTATCGATTGTTACCAAACATTGCCTTTTGGTTTTTCCTCTTTTTTTTCTTCTCCTCCTATAACATACTCTACGATTTTATTTGCATTTTTGCCGATGCTCTCGTATGTTATCACATTGTCATCGTTGCAATCTTTGTGGTAATAACCTTGAACATCATAATACTCGTTACACTCATTTGCATAGTATTTAGCAGATATTCCCGTTCTGTTTACACAGCCTAAAAAGAGAAAAAGTGTTGAAATGATTAATATGTATTTTGTCATAAATAGTTTCAAGCAAAAACTAATCCACTTCTGTTTTATACTTTAAAACTCTCTTTTGTTTTGCAGTATGAAGTTAAAAAGCACTCATCGCATTTTGGATTTTTTGCCTTGCAGATATAACGTCCAAAAAGCACCATTCCTTGATGAAGCGTGCGTAGATTATTTTTAAACTTTTTAACAAGCGTCTCCTCTGTCTTTGTTGCAGTTTTATCGTCACTTAATCCGAGTCTGTGCGAAACTCTAAAGACATGAGTATCAACAGCCATAAGATTGGCACCCATATACTCTATCATTACGACATGTGCTGTTTTCTGTCCAACTCCGGCTAGCGTTATGAGCTCTTTTTCATCCATAGGTATCTCTTTGTTATAAACTTGTACGACTCTTTTTGCCATCGCTATAATATTTTTTGCTTTATTGTTGAAGAATGAACAACTGTTAATGATGGATTTTATATCTTCTATTTTAGCTTCTGCCAAAGTTTCTGGATCTGGATATTTTTCAAACAGAGCTGGGGTTATAAGATTTACTCTAATATCAGTGCACTGCGCAGAGAGTGCAACGGCAACGACTAATTCATAAGCATTTTTGTAGTTTAGTTCGGTTACTGCATCACTGTATTTTTCTATAAAGAGATTATGAATCTCTCTAATTTGCTGTTTTGTAGCTTTTTTCATGGCGTAATTATATACAAAATGCTCTTTGTTTAATAATCATTAGTATTAACTAACTAAAATTTTTTACATAAATAAGGAAGAATGAATGAAAACAGTAACAAGATTGATAGCTCTACTAGCTATGGTATCGACAATGTCGATGGCTCAAATATTGGTAACGGTTAACGGTACCGTAATTACTCAAGAAGATGTTGATAAAGAGCTTATGAATGCAACACAAGGGAGATTAAATCAGGTTCCTCAAGAGAAACAGGCGGAGTTTAGAAAACAGGTGTTAGAGCAGTTAATTGCTAAAGAGCTTGTGTATGATGATGCAAAAAAATCAGGACTGTTAAACTCACCAGATTTTAAAGAGAGATATGAAGAGGTAACTAATAGAATTAAAAAAGAGGTTGCTATACAAGTTTGGCAAAAAAGAGAGTTTGATAAGATAGCAGTATCTGAAAAAGAGAAAAAAGATTATTATGATGCAAACAAAGAGGAGTTCGCTGAAGATGAGAGCGTAAGAGCTCGCCATATACTTGTAGATAAAGAGAGTGATGCAAAGAGTATTATCGCTGAGCTTAAGCCTTTAAAAGGTGAAGCACTCAAAAACAAGTTTATGGAGATTGCAAAAGAAAAGTCTTCTTGTACTAGTGCTCCCGAGGGTGGAGATTTAGGCTATTTTACTGAAGGGCAAATGGTTCCTGAGTTCAATAACAAAGCATTCTCGATGAAAGCAAAAGAACTTACTACAGAGCCTGTAAAAACGCAATTTGGATATCATGTTATATATATTGAAGATAAAAAACCAAAAACAACTAGAAACTACTCTGAGGTAAAAATGGCAATCGAGCAGAGACTAAAAGTTGAAAAAGCTAAAAATGTAATGCTACAAAAGATGAAAGAGTTAGAGAAAAAAGCACAAATCAAATAACTTTATATATTCTCCCGTCTCTATTAGACGGGAGATATTACACGCTTCTACGAATTTCATCAAAAAATCTCATCTAAACCCCTTGAAAAACCGCAAGAACTCTGTTAGATAAAAACAACGTTTTCGTCAAGATTCACTCTTTTTGGCTGATATGTATTGATTTTTGCATCTTTATCTTCATAGCCAAGAACAACACTGTAAAGAAGTGCTAAATTATCAGGAACATTCAAAACATCTGCAACTACTTTTCCAAACTCTGTAGTAGAGCCTTGCGGACAACTCTCTATACCAAACTCTTGAGCTGCGAGCATAATAGTTTGCATGTATGCACCGCAATCAATAAGCACTCCTTGCGCATTTTCTATCATGGCTTTATCTGTAAAAACAAAAAAAACAGTCTGCGCCCCAAACCATCTAAAGTTGTCTTGCCACATTTTAGTTCTGGTTTGTATATCTTTTCTCTCTACGCCCATTAAAGCATAGAGTCCAACGCCTGTTTCTATTCTTCTTTTTTTATAAAGAGCTTTTGAGTTTAGCGGATAGTATTGGATAAATTGGTCGTTTTTTACACCACTGTTCATCTTTTGGATTATTGCATCACCTATGTTTTTCAAGACCTTTTCATTGCTGATTGCATAAGTAATCCAGGGCTGCATATTCGCTCCACTTGGAGTCATGGCAGCAGCTTTTAAAATTTTCTCTTGGATATCTCGCGGCAGCGGCTTTGGGAGGAAAGCTCTTTTTGCCGAGCGGTTTATAATAGCATCGATAATCGTTGACATATACAATCCTAAGTAAATTTTTTTTGGAATTATAATCTAAATTGAATTAAAAGATACTGTAATAGTTAAAGACTAAAAAGACTTGACAACAAGTAGCTCAACTCGATATAATAAGAGCTGAAATAAAACAGAGGAATTTACAGATGAATAATATATTTGAAAAACTTACAAACAATATGACCGAATCGATTGAGTCGGCAGTCTCATTGGCACTCTATAATA
>NZ_JALNZY010000030.1 GCF_023229105.1 Sulfurimonas sp. | reverse complement strand
CTCACTCCTTGTAGGAAGTCCTGTTGCAGGTCCTGGTCTTTGGGCTAGATACATCACAGCAGGAGTCTCTGTCATGCCAGATAGACTCAAAGCCTCGCACATAAGAGCAAAACCGCCTCCAGATGTTGTGGTCATTGCTCTAGCCCCTGCGTACCAACCGCCAAGCACCATATGCAGAGATGCTATCTCATCTTCAGTCTGCTCCACGGCTATATCAAGGTGTTTTGTCATAGAAGCCATAAAGCTTAGCACTCCAGTTGATGGAGACATCGGATAGGCGGTTAGCATATTACAACCGCCTGCTAAAAAGCCAAATCCCGAGGCAGTAGTTCCATCCATCTGATGGAGTTTTTTCACACTCTCTATATCAACTTTTGGTAACTCAAAATTGACTTTATCTTCTAATTTGGCTCCCTCTTCATAACCTAGCTGGGCAACCTCTTTATTAACTTCATCATCTTTAAAATGTTCTGCGATGCTCTCTAACAAGAAGTCTTTATCAATACCAAGTGCTCCAAAGAGCATACCTGCGATATAGGTATTTGCATACTTCGCACTACCAAACTTTTTTGCACTCTTTTGCATGGCAACCAAGATAGTGTCATCTGTGCCAAATGCCTCATCTGCAAAAATCACAGTTTCTTTATGGCATCTACCCTGCATATGTTCTAAAGCGAGTGCATCTAAAGCTACGGATATATCAACCTCCCAGCACGGTGCTTCAACTAAAGCATTTGAGATTCTAATTAGTGTAGTATTGCTCCCACCTCGCACCCTAGACATAAACTCTTTTGTTGAGTAAACATAAAAGCCACTCTTTTTAAATGCGCTATTGAGGATACTCTCAAGGGTAGCAATACCCATTCCTGCCGCACCGCCAATTAAGATAGAGATACTTTTAAAACTATTACCACTGCAACGCTTATGTTCGTTTACTCTCATGTTAATATCCTTTACCTCGCTGGATTCCTATATGAGCGTATCTTAAAAAAAATAATATATTGGTAATAACACTATATTAGTAAATAACTTTAACTTATAAAATAGATTGTTATGTTCTTTGGCTTAATCTTGCTAGTTGGAGATGTATGAGAGTTTTGATTATATATTAATCTATAAAATTATTAGCTATTATATAATTTGAATCTTTGCATTTTTTATAGTAATTTTTCCATTTAACTCATATTCAAAAACCTTAGCAGCAAATTTTGCTATAGCTTCATCATAAGTTGGATTTGTTTTACAATATTCTAAAAAGTTGTCCTTTATAATATTACCTTGCTTAATATCTCCAAACTTTGCAACAAACTCATCCACATCATATATAGCTTTTGCAAGCCCTTTATTGAGAAGCTTGTTTGTACCATCGCTCTCACCAACTCTATGCGGCAATACATAAATCTCTTTTTTCATTCTCAAAGCATCTTGCACACTTCTCATCGTTCCCGAATTTATATCTGCATAAGTTACGATGAGGATATCTCCCAAAGCAACAACCAACTCGTTACGAAGAGGAAAATTATATTTATAAGATGCTACTCCGGCTTGAAATTGGCTTAGAACTAATCCCTCTTTTTCCATATCTTCAATTATATTTTTATTTATTGCCGGATATCTTTTGTCAAGCCCCGTTCCTGCAACCATTATAGTATTGTTTGCTCCGGCAGCCTTATGACATATAGCATCCACACCGATAGCACCGCCGCTGACTATGCAGACTCCGGCTTGTGACAACTTAGATGCGATTTCATATGTTACTTGTCTTGCATATTGATTTGGCTTACGACTGCCGACTATAGAAATCTTTGGTCTTGTAAGCAGTTCTGTTGCACCTATATAAAATATCTCTTTTGGATATCTCTTCATGGCATCAAGCTCTGGAATATGAAAGTCTATAGTTTCAATCATATTTTACCAATAACGATGAAAGTTCAGAAACTCTCTCTTGAACTATATGCATCTCAATAAAATCTCTCTATAAGAACTAACTCAACATCGGCAAAAAGCTTTTTTGATTCATCAATTGCCAAAATAGTATTTGAGTGCGGATGTCCTATTGCAATGGCACTTCCATGCGCTTTTGCATATGCAACTGCTTTTTTTATCTGCCCCTTAACATACTCTTTATCAAACTCATGATCTAAAAAAATATCTCTAGATATATACTTCTTACCATAGTTTTTCATAACAGCAGGGACCTTTGTATTCCCTATAGTTCTGCTGTCTATAAAGTTAATATTTTGCTTATCTAACGCGTATATAAGTCTCTTTACTGCGTTTTCATCTGATGTAAACTTACTGCCGGTATGATTATTTATATATTTTACTTTAGGAAAAAGCTTTTTTATCTCGGCAATTCTATATGTAATTATCTCCTGAGAATCATCCACTTTTAGAGTAAAAGGCTCCTCCTTTGTAAAGCTTTTTGCTTCCATGGGAAGATGCACCATGTAGAAACTCTCTTTTGAAGCTAAAGTATGAGAGTTTGGTCTATGTTTACTCGGCGGTAAAAAAGACATTGTTATGGGTAGATTTAGACTCTTTATAGCATCAACTTGCGCCCTTACGCTTACATCGTCTATAATAATTGCAAGTTTTGGTTTTGAAGAGCTTTTTACTATCTCTCTTTTTGGAGGTATTGGAAGGACTTCCCCCTCAACCTCATGGGAAGCATCTTCGTATTCTGCGACACTCTCCTGCTCTTTTACAACAGCCTTGCTATCCTTTTTCAGCACCTCTTTTAGTCTGTCATTTATATCTAACTCTTTTTTATCCATATCTTCGAGTTTTTTGAGCATTGATGCTTTTTTTTGCTCTTTTGCTTGAGCTTTTTGAACTATCTCTTTTTTTGCACTATCATGTCCAATATAATAGCCGGCTATAAATGAACCTAGAAAAACTGCAATAACAGCTAAAATCCAAACTGCATATATTAAAATTTTTGATTGTTTTTTAGAACTTGTTTTTTTTCTTCTTGACATATTTTCTCCATTAATTATTGATAAAACTATATCCTAAAAAATTAAAATAGAAATTATATATTGCATTTTGACATATAATGCCGCTCTTAAGCTCTTAAAATAAGAAAATTTAAGCATTGTATTTTTTAAGTATATTTTTTGTATAATCCCGCGTTCCTTTCTCTTTGTATCGATTTATATTTTCGATATATACACATCCGAAAGGGAAACAAAAGCCTTACATCATTAGTGATGGGCAAAATACCAAAGGGAGATTATACTCTATGAGAAATTACGAAAACCTAGTAATCGTAAAACCAACATTAACGGCAGAAGAGATTCAAGCTAGCATAAACGCTATCGAAGAAATCATCACTTCTAACGGCGGCGAAATTGCTGCAAGAGACACTATGGGTATGAGAAAATTAGCATATCAAATTGGAAAAAACGAGCGTGGTTATTTCCATGTTGTTTATTATTCAGTTGCGCCTTCAGCAATTAGTGAAATTGAGAGACGTTTTCGTATCAATGAAGACCTTCTTCGTTTTGTAACTATCAAGTATGATACAAATCGTGAAGTTGCAGCTTGGAATCAACTGGTTCTAAAAGCAAACAAAAAAGCCTCTTCCCCAGCAGCAGAAGCTAAAACAGAAACCGTTGAAGCAGAAGCAGAAACTGTAGAAGTAGAAGAAGTAGAAGAAGTAGCTGAAGAGTCGGCAGAGTAATTAAGGCTAAAGCCTAAATAAATAAGGATAATTCATGTATAACAAAGTTATTTTGGTTGGAAACTTAACTAGAGATATAGAACTTAGATACTCTCAAGGCGGAATGGCAATTGCAAATACGGCAATTGCCACAAGTCGTAAATTCACCGTAAACGGCGAAAAGAAAGAGGAAGTTTGCTTTGTAGATATTACATTCTTTGCAAGAAGTGCAGAGATTGCCAACCAATACCTTCGTAAAGGGAGTAAAATCCTAGTAGAAGGTAGACTTAACTTTGATCAATGGGTAGATCAAAACGGACAGAAGCGCTCTAAACACTCTGTTGTTGTGGAAACTATGCAGATGCTAGATTCAAAAGGTGAAAACCAAGGTGCCGGCGGTTACCCTGCTGGGCAGAGTCAAGCGCCGCAACAAGGCGGTTATGCTTCTCAGCAGCCACAAAGTTACCGTGAACCTGCCGGCACACAACAGCAGCCATCTTCTTATTCACAAAATAAGCAGATGCCGCAGAGCAGCTCTATTCCCGAGATAGACATTGATGAAGATGAAATTCCGTTTTAGAAATAATAGATAACAAAAGGAAATACCATGGCAGAAAGAAGAAAGTATAAAAAAAGATACTGTAAGTACTGTGAAGCAAAAGTTGACTTCATGGATTATAAAGATGTAGGAGCTCTTCGCTTCTCTCTTTCAGAAAGATATAAAATCATGCCTCGTCGTTTAACAGGTAACTGTAAGCGTCATCAAGATATGATTTCAACAGTTATAAAAAGAGCTAGAGCTGCAGCTTTAGTTCCATATACTGTAACTCGTAAAACAGTTGTAACTGCACCTTTTGAGAACCTAAAATAGGTTCTTTGGTGCTTTTGCACCACCTTTTATAGACACTATTCTCCCACAAATAAACTCTCATATTATTTAGGAATATTTTTTGCTATCTAAAAAGTAAAAAGTGGTACCATGCACTATATACTGACTATTATCTTACTAACTTCTTTCATGTATGCAAAAACAGCAGATTTTTCAATCATAATAGATGAAAAATTCAATAATGCTCTAGTTGATGTAACCGAGGATTATGACCGTTCTATCAGTGCAGTCGGCTTTATCAAAGAGTACAAACAGGAGCCATCCCAAAGCTCTAAAACTTATACAAATGCTTTTGATTATCTCTCCTCTTTATCAAATGCTCACGGCTCACAGATACACCTTGTCAAAGTAGATAAATATGCAGATATTTTACTTAGAAAATCTATGAATCTTGAGAAATTTAATGAACCCATTGGAATTGTAAAAACGCCTCAAAACGGCTATTTAATTGGGGGTTATACTCTTGATGGCTCTTTGCTGCTGATAAAAATAGACTCTAGCGGTAATAAAATATTTACAAAGCAGTTTGGAACTTTAAACCAAAGCAGAATGAACAAAATTATTCTGCTGCGTGATGGCGGAATTTTAGCAATAGGTTCCGCTATGGCTACACGAGCAAATCATAATATTTTTGAAAATGGCTTTGCGTTAAATGATGTCTATTTAGCTAGGTTTTCAGGCAACGGCACAATGTTGTGGAGTAAAAAGTACGGTTCTTATGATGATGATGCAGGAGTTGATGCTGCAGAAGCAGCTGATGGTTCGCTTATAGTCCTAGGCAAAAAAAACAGCAACATGCAAACTGGCATAACCCTTATGCGAGTTACACAGAATGGGGACAAAATTTGGCTCCAAGAGTATATAAATGAAAAAAAAGCAACTCCCTATAAAATTATAAAATTAAGAGATAACAATTTTGCAGTATCACTTTCTCAAAAAGATGAGGTAAATAAAGAGCAGATTAGACTCTTAAAGATTGATTTACATAAAAATATCCTGCTAGATAAAACGCTTAACACAACTTACCCCAGCGTGCTGAAAGATATCAAAGAGTCTTTAGACGGTAAGATTATCGGGGTCGGCTTTGTACAAGACAATTATGATACCGACGGGCTAGCCATGCTGCTTGATAGCAAATTTTCAATGCTCTCTCAGGAGCATTACGGCTCCAATGAGAATGACTCCTTCAGTGCTCTTAGCATACTTCACAACTCTCAAATCGCAGTTGCCGGAGTCTATACACAAAAAGAGTCTCAAGAGACAAACATGTGGCTATTAAAACTAAACCGAGATCTCACAATATCGCAAATATCAAATAGTGTAACAACTTTTTATGCGCAACTTTTGGACCTCTTTAAGGAGGAGATTCAAGCAAATAAAATATCTATAAAAGAGGATTTATCTATAAGATTTAATGATGAAAGTCTCTATTTCAAGATTGGTGAATATATATTGACAAACCCTCAAAAGAAGTTTTTAGATCTCTTTGGCAAAAAACTTTTAACATTTTTATATAAAAACAAAGAGAATATAAAAACGGTGGAAATCAACGGTCACACCTCAAGCGAATGGGGCAAAAATGACTTTTCAAGCGGTTATTTAAATAATGAGGACTTATCTATGAAACGCTCATTTGCAACGCTTAGTCATATATTTAATAACCAAGATGAGAAAACAAAAAAATGGCTAGCAGAGGTACTAAAAGGAAGTGGACTAAGTTTTTCTAAAAAAATCATGTTAAATGAGGTTGAAGAAAAAGAGAGATCAAGAAGAGTTTCATTTAAGATAATCCTCTTTGAGAATTAAGATCTCAACTTTATACTAAGTTTTAGATATCTTCAGAATATGCATCAGTTGCTCTAAAATCTAAACGTACTTTGTCCTGTTTTAGCTTTTTGTAAAGCTTAAATTTGACCTTTTCTAGCTCGTCATCATCATAAGAAAATTCAGCTTTTATCTCATCATCGCTTACTCCTGCACTATCCATAGCAAAAAGTCTTAGCTCTTTTTTTGTAAGTTTTGCTTTAAGCACTCCGTAAAGAGCTTTGTCATCTTCTATAATATCTACTAAATTCAGTTTAGAAAATTTAACCAACATCTCCCTAAAATTATTTTCACTGTTATACTGTCTCCAGACGCTGTTTTGTAACATTAAATCTTCCCTAATATTTGTGTTAAGTCTTTTGTATCGACTATTATATTTGCTTCTTTGCGTAAAATCTCTCTTGCGCAAAAAGCGACTCTTGTGCCGGCATGTGCAAACATGGAGAGATCATTTGCTCCATCTCCGCATACCAGCGTTTCAGCTTCACTAACTCCCAGCAAACCTTGCAAACGAACCAACATATCGCCTTTTGAGTAGTTAAACATCATATCTCCCCCGACAAGACCGGTAAGTATCTGATTTTTATGATGCAGTACGTTTGAGAAATCTGCATCATATCCTAAAATATTTTTTGCATATCCAGTTGCACTTCTAAATCCGCCGCTAAAACAGACCACTTTCATGCCCCTTGATTTAAGCTCGGCAATAGTCTCTTTGGCTCCCTTCATGTAGGGCAGATTTTGACTGATTTTCTCTACCACACTATACTTTAATCCCTTTAAAAGTCCGACTCTCTGCTGAAGCGATTCAAAAAAATCTAGCTCGCCGTTCATGGCAGCTTCAGTGATTTTGCTTACCTGCTCGCCAAGTCCTAGTTCTTCTGCAAAAAAATCTATTGTCTCGCCGTCCATCAGCGTAGAATCAAAATCAAAAACAGCCAGTTTTAGCATTTATTCTTCTCTCTTTAGTTATAATTGCGCAATTATACCATTTAGGATGCTTTTTGTTTAATGAACTTATAAATAAACTAAAAAACGATACTTATATCACGCTAGAGACAACTCCGGGGCACTCTGCTATTTTCTCTCCTATCATAGAGACAATAGCAGAGCTTGGGCTTGATAAACTAGTTGATGGTTTTACAACAACGGACAATCCGCTTGCAAAGTTAAGATACAACTCTCTATTTGCGGCAAAGATGCTTCAAGAGAGATTTAACAAGCCGGTAATTGCAACTATGAGCATGCGAGATAGAAATAAAATCGCCCTCCAATCAGATCTTTTGGGGGCAAATGAAGTAGATGTAAGAGCGATATTAGCGTTAACTGGTGATCCTGCAACAATATCAGATCAGCCGCACACTAAGGGTGTTTTTGAAGCAGATAGCTCACTTTTGCTTGAGATTATCTCATGTTTTAACAGCGGAATTGATTATGCGGGTAAACTTTTGACACATAAACCAAAAGAAATCTACCCTTTTGCCGTCGTAAACTCTTATGCAAAAAATCCTAAAACACTGCAAAAAAAGATGCAAAAAAAGATAAAAAATGGTGCCCTTGGAATTATTACACAGCCTGTTTATGACTTACAAAACGCAAAACTATTGCTAGAATTAAAAGAAGCAGCAAATAAAGAGTGCTGTAATGAAAACAAAAGTGCTGAACTTATTTTGGGAATATTTCCGATTACAAAACTAAGAACTGCACAATTTTTATCTGCACATGTGCCGGGTATAAATGTTCCTGCAGCGTGGATTGAGGCTCTTAGAGTTGCAAATGAAAAAGGGGTAGAAGAGGAGTATAGAGTCGGGCTTGAGCTTAGTAAAAATCTCTTTTTCGAGCTAAAAGCACTGCATCCGAAAATCCATCTAATGACGGCTAATCAGTTTCAAATAGCAAAAGATATACTACTATAAATTAAGGATATAAATGATTGATTTAAAACTACTCCAAAAAGATTTTCAAGATGTCAGCGATAAACTCGCAAGAAAAGGGGTAAGTATTGAACTACTCAATTCCCTCAAAAAAAAGAGTGAGGAACTAAAAGCTGCAAAAGTTGCTTTTGAAACACTTCAAGCAGCTCAAAATGCAATGAGTAAGGAGTTTGGCATCTACAAAAAAGAGGGTAAAGATGTAAATGAACTTAAAGCAAGAGTTGATGCAAACAAGATTAAAATTACTGAAGCTCTTGAAACTCAGCGAATAGAGCAGGAAGAGCTAGAATCTCTTGCTATGTCAATTCCAAATATTCCCGATGATGATGTTCCTTATGGTAAAGATGAAAATGATAATGTAGAGATAAAAAAAGTTCTCTCTCCAAGAGAGTTTAGCTTTACGCCAAAAGAGCACTGGGAGCTAGCTGAGAAAAACGGATGGATAGATTTTGAAAGAGGCGTAAAGCTAGCAACAAGCCGTTTTAGCGTCTCCTTTGGGATGGGAGCAAAACTTGAGCGTGCACTTATCAATTTTATGCTAAGTTTTAACTCAAAAAGAGGCTTTGAAGAAGTGAGTGTGCCCTCTATTGTAAACAGAACTGCGCTTGAAGGCACTGGGCAGCTTCCTAAGTTTGAGGATGACCTCTATAAGATACAAGACCAAGAGCTTTTTTTAATCCCCACTGCGGAAGTTCCAGTTACAAATCTTTTTCAAGATGAGATATTGTTGCCAACTCAGTTGCCGATAAAAATGACGGCATACACCTCATGCTTTAGAAAAGAAGCAGGTGCCGCAGGGCGAGATACAAGAGGGATGATACGACAGCATCAATTTCATAAAGTTGAACTTGTTTGTATAGCAAAACCCGAAGATAGCGACAAAATTTTTGAGGAGATGGTACAAACTGCATCAGACCTACTTAGCGCACTAGAGCTACCGCACCGACTTGTAACACTCTGTAGCGGTGACCTTGGTTTTAGTGCAGCAAAAACGGTAGATTTAGAAGTTTGGCTACCGGGACAAAATACATATAGAGAGATAAGCTCTGTCTCAAATACAAGAGAGTTTCAAGCAAGACGCGCAAAAATAAGATACAAAGATGAAAATAAAAACTCCTTTGTACATACTCTAAACGGCTCATCGCTTGCTGTTGGAAGAACCATGGTAGCTATTATGGAAAACTTTCAAAATGAAGATGGAAGTATCGTAATTCCAAAGGTTTTAGAGCCATATATCAACTGATATCATGGTACTTTTTTTGCTTTAAAAAAGAAACTACAACAAGGTAAAAAATGGCAAATGGACTAGAAGAAGAGATAATAATTATTGAAGATAGCGACGCTGCTTATGACAGCGTCGCCTCTAAAACACCAATAATAGACGAGGGCTCATCTTCTACAGCCAAAAAAAAACTTATTTTAGCAGGTATTGGAGTCGGGCTTACCTTCATTATAACAACACTCTTCTTTATGCTACAAAGCTCACCCAAAAAACCTGCCGATACCTCTATGGGCTATATAGATGAAAGATTGGAAAAACCAATTTCAGAGCCGGTAGAACCAAGTAAGATAGAGAACATGATAGCAAAAGCTGATTATCTCTACTCAACCGGTTCAAAAAAAGAGGCTCTTACGCTTTATGAAAAAATTGCACACTACAGCGAAGCAGTCTCAGCATATAATTTAGGAGTAGCACAACTTAAAGATGCACAATACGAAATAGCATTAGAGACATTTCAAAAAGCAATTAAAAACAATGAAAAAAGATGTGTAAGTGCTATTAATGCTGCTGTTTGCTCACTGCATCTACAAAATGAAGAGAGCTTTAGATACTATATTGACTTAGCATACGCTTATTTACCACAAGAGAGACAATCGCCGCTATACTCCTACTACTATACTCTTATCAATTACTATAACGGTAACTATTTAGAAGCTCTTAGCGCACTTAAAAATCCTACTTCTAAGGAATACTTGATAGTTCAAAACTCTCTTAACTCAAGAATTAATGCTCTTTTTGAGAATGATTACAGTGCAATTGAGAGCATGGAAAATAACAAACCACTAATCAATGATTTTAGTTTGGGGCTGCTTTATGCAAGAGTCGGAGATCTTACGTTGGCAAAAAACTATCTTCAAAATGCTCTAAAAAAAGGGGTGGAGCCTGTAAAGTCGCAGCTTGCTCTTGGATATGTAAATTTAAAAGCAGGTCAAGTTCAAGAAGCATCTAAAAATATAGAAAATATTACGGATATGTTTGGGGAAGAGGTTTATAAACCATACCCAATTAAAGTTTCGCTAAAAAATTCTCTCTTTAACCCAGAGCAGGCACAAGAGAGATATAGAAACATCATAAGCAACAGCAAGCAGATTGATTACCAAAAAATATTTTACTTTTCGCCTTACAAAATATTCAATGCAAATCAAACAATAAGTTATATACGAAAAGGAAATGCAAACATTTATATAGATAATATAGACTCTGCAAAAGAGTACCTTACAAAAAGCTCCTCCTCTTCGAGCGTAAATATAGGTATAGTAAACGCGATAAAAAAAGCTCTCTCTTTTAGACTCAGAGAAGCCAATGAGATGCTACAAAAGCTAGTTGAGCTTCAACCTAAGCACTCTATCTTGCACTACAATTTAGCTCTCACTTACGCTCAAATGGGGAATATGGTTGATGCTCATAAACACTTTTTGCGCTCTTATAATTTTGACGCAAAAAATTATCTCTCAGGGATATACGCCATTATGACTTCCCAACTTATAGACAACGAAAATAGCAAACTGCTTTCAATTATTAAAGATGCCCTATCCCATGAAGAGTTCTCAGAGGAGGTAGATCTCTACAAGACACTTCTTTTTATAAGTCAAGGAAACGCTTCTTCTTTAAGCGACTGGCTTGATAAAGATTATAAGCAACGTCCATTGTATCTGGCACTAGATATTATTATTGCACTTAAACAAAACAATATTAGTGCGGCTCAAAAAGCAGCAAATAAGCTTACTATAATGCTTCCCGATGAGATAGTTCCGCACATGATGTACATTGATGCTTATTTTAATAAGTTAAACCAAAAAGAGTATGCAAAAGAGGTTATGAACTACTTAAAGGTTCAAGATTTAAACTTTAATGATTTATATTTTGGCGCATATATTACACGATATCTATATATTCAGCAAAATCTTATTATTGGCAAACTTTACTTTCTAAGAGAGCAGTTAAAAAGCGTATTAGAATCAACAACAGATACAACAGAGGAACTAACAAGTTCTTTAGCGCTTGCTTCACTGTATGACGGCGCTTACGAAGAGTCCTACACTCTTTATAACAATCTTATTGACAACCTGAAAATAAGAGACTCTCAAACTCTGTTTTTAGGAGCCGTAGCATCAACTGCGGCAGATCACCATGCAAATGCAATAGCTCTTTTAGAGCTCTCAAAACTAAAAAATCCTAGTTTTTTAGAGAGCAGATATGCTCTTGGACTTCTCTATCTTGAAGTTAAAAACAACAAAGGAGCCGTTGTTCAGCTCTCTAGAATATATAAAAACAATTTTAATTCTGAATATTTTAATTTTAGTATAGATACCGATAAGTTGATGTTTGAAAAAAGTCAGAAGTAAAATTTAGCTCTTTTTCTTATCAGTTGTAAAGTAACCTATAAGAGATTCTGATGCTCTAAGCTCGTTGCCAATACCGATATTTATTCTAAAGTTATGCGGCAAATATAGCTCTGTAACTCCATTAAGAACAAAGCCGTATCTTGAACCTTGCAATAAATTTTGCCCCTTTATCGCATCTATATCTATACCTTTTATACTCTGCTTTAACCTATGAACAATCTTTATCTTGTTTGATGTTTTGGCATCTATAAAAGTAAGCTTTACATTTTCATTAATATCTTTTGAGAGCGATTTAATAGCTGAGAGCCTTGCTCCTTTATGCAACTCTATCTTCTCTAGGGATGAAGTAAATGGAGCTCTTAGTAGGGCTACATTAAGATAACTGCTTTGCACCTCTACTTTATATGCGTAGCTATTCTCATTTTGAAGCTCTTCTATCAATGCAACTACTCCATCAACAGGGCTGACTACACTGTTTTCCTGATATAGCATACTTGCTCTCTCAGGATTTCTAAAAATAAAGACAAAAAACAGCGTTGTAACAAAAGCTAAAAATTGTAAAAGATTCAAATCAAATAATGCAAAGAGTAGAAATGAAGCAACAGCTCCTGCTAAATAATTCCATCCCTCTTTAGCAATCGGTAAAAGATTACTTCTCATCTAAGTTCCCTTTATCCTCTTTTGATTTTTCAACATCTTTTTCTTCTTTGGCCATTTTTGCATCAGCCTTTAGCTCCTCTTCTATCTCATCAATAACAAGATTTACCTTAGACTCCATACCTTTTTCTTTTTCAAAATTGATAATTATATTTCTAACTTCTTCGCCCGTAATATTCTCTTTTTTATAAAGAAGTTTTACCATCTCTTCAACTGCTTCCCTATACTCTTCAAGCCTTTGTACGACAGATACATATCTCTCTTGAAGTGATGATTTGACAAACTCATCCATGCCCTCAGCCATCTTATCACTGTATTCTCTTGTTGCTTGAATTCCGCCGCCTAGAAATGAGTGTCTGCTTTTCTCTAACACCATTAATCCTGCAACATCGCTCATTCCATAAGTTTGAACCATCGATTTAATGATATCAGTTGCTCTTTCTAAATCATTTCCTGCACCAGTTGAAATCTCACCTATAAAAACCTCTTCTGCTGCACGCCCGCCTAGGAGTACATCCACCTCTGCCCAAAGCTCATGGCGCTGCATCATAAATTTGTTCTCTTCTGGGGTATTTAACGTGTATCCGAGTGCAGCTAGTCCACGAGGAACTATAGATACTTTTGATACCTTTTTAGCTCCGATTGTAGTTTCAGCCATCAGAGCATGTCCGCTTTCATGATAAGCGACAATCTTCTTCTCTTTAGGGTTGATTCTGCGAGATTTTTTAGCTAGCCCTGCTAAGGCACGCTCTACTGATTCATAAAGATCTTTTTGTGTTACGCTTTTTTGGCTTTTTCTACCTGCTAAAAGAGCTCCCTCATTAACAATATTTGCTAAATCAGCTCCAGTCAAACCTGCTGTTAAGCGCGCTACTTCTTCAAGATCAACATCTGCATCCATCTTAACGCCTCTGACATGCACCTTTAAAATCTTGATACGTCCCTCATAATCGGGCTTATCAACCAATACCTGCCTATCAAAACGTCCCGGACGTAAAAGCGCCTGATCTAATATCTCTGGTCTATTAGTAGCTGCTAAAATAATAACTGGAGTATCAGTTCCAAAACCGTCCATCTCTGCTAAAAGCTGGTTTAGCGTCTGTTCACGCTCATCATTGCCACCCATATTTGCACCTGCTGCACGGCTTTTACCTATAGCATCAATCTCATCAATAAAGATTATACTCGGCGCATCTTTTTTTGCCTGCTCAAAAAGATCTCTAACACGAGCCGCTCCGACACCAACAAACATCTCTATAAAGCTAGATCCAGTTACCGAAAAAAATGGTACATCCGCTTCCCCGGCAACAGCTTTTGCCAAAAGAGTCTTACCAGTACCTGGACTTCCCACAAGCAAGACTCCTTTTGGAATTTTTGCACCGATTTCTACATAACGACCCGGATATTTTAGAAAATCTACAATCTCTTGCACCTCTTCCTTTGCCTCTTCTACTCCTGCAACATCATCAAATTTTGTTTTAGGCTTTTCAGAGTTAATCATCTTTTTAGAGCCACCCATTCCCAAAATTCCGCTACCCATGCTTTTTTGCATTCGTCCCGCAAAAAACATCCATATAGCTATAATTATCAAAAACGGAAAGAGCCACCCAAACATCTCTGTAAACCAGTTAGTTTCGCTAAAACCGCCGTATTCAATATTTTGTTTTTCAAGGGCTTCGGTAAGTTTTGTATCCCCCGGTACAATTCTTGTTGTATAAAGTGTTGAACTATCGACTCCAAACGCTTTTATATAGCTCTGCCCTATTTCAACCTTCTTTACGCTTTTTGTTTCTATTAATGATTTAAGCTCCGAATAACTTATCTGCTTTACTTTTTTATTACCAGTTGCCATATCTGAAGTGCTATTTTCTCCGATTAACGCTTTAAAAAGCAGAATAATCACTACTGAGAAAATCGCAAAAGTTATAAGAGGATTTTTATTGAAAAAATTATTGTCGTTATTACTGTTTTTATTTTGCATATCTATTTTTTACCTTTTTTTAGTATTAATGTGACCCACTCATCTTGGGCTATCCTCTCTAAAATCTCAAAATCTTGATAAAATTTTAAAACTTTTGATTCATATTTATCCAATATCCCTGAGAGTATCAGCACTCCTGCATCTTTTAAAACACTTTTTAAATCGTTTGCTATAAAAGTGAGCACATCGGCAACTATATTTGCCACAACAACATCATAACTATTTTTTGTTTGAGCGCAAGAGCCTTCCCATAAGTTTTCAAACTTTACCAAATTTAATTCGGCATTTTGCTTACTGTTTTCAACACTTGCTATATCAGTGTCGCAGGCATCTACTATGGCACCTATTTTTATAGCCCCTATTCCTAAAATACCGCTTCCGCAGCCTACATCCAAGACTCTATCGCCCTCTTTTACATATTTTGCTATTGCTCTTAGTGATGATGCTGTTGTCGGATGATGCCCAGTGCCAAAAGCTAGCGCAGGATTTATTTCTATATTTATCAACTCCTCATGAGGAGCATCCCATGTCGGGTGAATGTAGAACTTATCAATTACAAGCGGTTGTATGCTCTCTTGATAAAGCCGTACCCAGTCACTATTATCAAGTTTTTTTTGCGTACACTCTACCTCTATATTTTCGCCCAAAGCCTTTGTAAGAGCTTCCGCGAATTGCTCTAATCCCCAAATTATAGTCTCTAAATTATCTTCGCTTCTAATAATAAAGCCATCATCCGTCTCTTCAAACCCGATAGGCAACGTATCTGCTAAAAAATCACAAAAGAGTGAATGATGAGAAGATACGCTGACTTTTAACTCAAAGTAATGCTCTTGCATTACATCTCAGTACCCATAACGGCACCAAGTTTCTCTTTTAAAACTTGAGGAGTAAATGGCTTAACGATATAATTATTCACACCTGCTTTTAATGCAGTGATAACCTCTGCTTTTCCACCCTCTGTTGTCACCATGATAATTGGCAAGTCTGTAAATCTACTATCTGCACGAACTTTTCTAACAAGCTCAAGACCGTTCATCTCAGGCATATTCCAATCGGTAATTAGCATATCTACATCCGGATTTTTATCCAAAGCGCTCCAGCCCTCCACTCCGTCAGCACCCTCTAGGATATCTTTATGACCAAGCCTAGCCAATGTATTTTTAATAATACGGCGCATGGTAGAGCTATCATCGACAACAAGTAATTTCAAAGGAAATCCTTTTTATAAAAATTTGTAAATTAATTAGCAATAATACCTAAATTTTATTAATTTTGTGATTAAGCACCGCTTAATTAAGGAGTTTGAACATTTTTTCTAAATCAAGTGTTCCCTCATAGTAGGCTTTTCCTATAATTACGCCATCAACGAGATTTGTCGCTATAAGAGCCTCTATATCGCCCTCATTTTTAACGCCGCCGCTTGCAATTGTGCTAACACCGCTTGCCTTTGCGATATCAACGGTAAAATCAACATTTACACCGCTTAGAGTTCCATCTTTACTTACATCTGTACATATAATTGCTTCAACTCCCGCATTTGCAAACTCACGTGCCAAATCAGTAGCAAGCATAGTGCTTACTTCGCCCCAACCCTCAACGGCTACAAAGCCATCAATAGCATCAATCCCTACTGCAATAGGATATTTAGCTGCCATCTCTTTTACAAACTCGGGATTCTTAACTGCGATGGAGCCTAAAATAACTCTGTCTATCCCGATTTCCAGCATTTTTTTAATGGTTGCTTCATCGCGTATTCCGCCGCCGAGCTCAAGTTTTACACTGCAGTTTTGTCTGATTTTTATAATCTGCTCCAAATTTTTAGGCTCGCCTGCAAATGCGCCGTTTAAATCGACTAAATGCACCCACTTCGCACCCATCTCTTCAAATTTCTTCACAAGCATCCAAGGCTCATCAGAGTATATTTTTGCACTATCCATAAGACCCTTCGTAAGCCTTACTGCCTTACCGTCTTTTAAGTCAATTGCCGGGTATAAAGTCATTTTATTATTTCCTTAATTTTATTTCACAAAATGAAGGGAACCTCTCATTTGTTTTATTACGATGTCGAAAGTAATTCCATCATCTACGCTAACGCTACGTTTCCTTCGGCAGGAAGCCTATAAAACTTGCTCCATTTATTTATTTATTTATTATAGATTGACAAAATTTTCTAATATTTTAAGTCCGTTTTTATGGCTCTTTTCAGGATGAGGCTGAATTCCCATAACATTTTTATGGGCGACTGCAGAGGTAAATTCATATCCGTATATAGTTTTACCTATAGCATCAGCTTCATTTTCACATACAACATGGTAAGAGTGTACAAAGTAGAGATAGTGCTCTTCATCTAAACCCAAAAAGAGCGGATGTTCTTTTGTAAACATCCTATTCCAGCCCATGTGAGGGACTTTCAACGCTTCACTAAATTTAGATGTATCAAAGGCAATAACTTTACCCTTGATAAGTCCTAGACCCTCGTTGTCTCCAAACTCTTGTGAGCTCTCAAACAACAGCTGCATACCAAGACATATTCCAAGTATCGGCTTACCCTCTGCGGCGAACTCTTTTATGGCTTCAATCATATTCCGCTCACGCAAATGCTCCATTGCATCAGGAAATGCACCAACTCCCGGAAGAATTAGCTTGTCATACTCTCTAAACTTTTTCGGGTCGCTCACGACAACACTTTTTGCTCCTATTTTAGCAAATGCATTTTGTACACTTGCCAAATTTCCCATGTTATAATCAACAATTGCTATCATTCATCAATCTTTAATTTTGTAAATTTAATATATACCGCCAGCGTCACTAAAAGCATTGAAACACCTGCAACAATATACAACGCATAGATTAGCATTTGCGGATCTGTAATTGCAAACTTAAATACAAGCATAAGTGCTTCTATGGATAAGGCTATAATAATTGAACCCAAAAATCTGACCATCGTTTTATGCGGACCTGATATACTGTTTTCTTTATTTCTACCCAAAATCTCCTCTTCAATAAGAGTTTTAGCCAAATCAAATATTGCAAGTGCGAGCGTAATTAAAATGGTTGCTTCAAATACATCTTTTATTTGAAACTGCCCCGGAAGTATCTCATTGACGAAAAAACTCTGAATTCCCTTAAAAAATAGAAGCAAAGCAACAGCTACAAGGGCAAAAGAAAATAGCGCATAAGAGTATTTAAAAATAGCCGTAAAAAAAGTATCTGAAACACTCAAGCGAGATATTTTTATAACTTCATCAAGAGGCATATCAAGACATGCTACATATTTTAGTTCCCCATGTTCATCGTAAAGAGGCTGCGAAGCCGTTACGCATAAATCACCTGTTATAAGTGATGGGTAGGGGTCTGTTATCGTGCATCTAGATTCTCTTACTGCACGATAATAATAAGCACGATTAGATCTGATTTTACCCACATCTTCATCAATCTGCTCGGTTACCGTAAATGTGGGGGAAATTTGAACTCCATGGCTGTCAAGCAGGTAAACTCCGTCACAATTTTGCAAATCCGCTTTTATCTTTAAAAGACTAGGCATTATAGACTCTACAGAGAGTGAAGGTAGCCTATTTTGAATGTTTTTTGAAAAAAGATAGCAGAAGTAAGCTCTTGCTTTCGTACGACCTTGAGAAAAATTTTGTATATCGGATATAACCATTTTTTTTCTTGCCTTAAATTTATATAATAGGCGCAATTATACCAAAGGCATTGTTACAATTTGATATAATCCGCCTTTAAATAAAGTTGGAGTTTTTTTATAATGGGTTTTAAGATTTTTTTACTATTTGAAAAGTTTTTGATGTTGCTTCCAAAAAAAATAAGAAAAAGTTTTTTTGTTTTCTTGGCAAATATTGCATACTATCTCTCGGCTAGGTATAGAAATGTCGGTTTTATAAATTTAGATTTTGTTTTTGGCGAGAGACTTACGCAAGAAGAGAAAAAAAAGATTGTCAAATACAGCTTTAAAAACCTTCTGCTTAATTTCTTACATTTGATGGAAATTAGACATATGAGCAAAGCAGAGCTTGAGAAAAAAGTAACTATCAAAAATATTCAAGCCGTAAAAAAAGCCCATAAGCAAGGGCGTGCCGTCATTTATATAACATCTCACTACTGCGCTTGGGAGTTAGGAGCTGCAGCAATTGGAAACTTTATTGAACCCGTTTATGCAGTTTTTAAAAAGATGAAAAATCTAGATTATCAAGATTGGGTCTTAGAATCTCGCGGCAAATTTAACAACAAATCTTTAGAAAAATCAAATGTTATAAAACCCCTCATAAGAATAACGAAAAACAAAGAAGCTAGCGGGATTTTAATAGATACTGCTATAAACAAAAGAGAAGGAGTTGAGGTTACGTTTTTAAATAAAAAAATTCATCAGACCGCGACTCCTGCATATTTGGCAAGAAAATTTGACGCTGCAATCATTCCGACAAGCATAAAAACTGATGATGAAGAGAACTATACTCTTATATTTTTTGATGAAATAGCAGTTGAGAAAACTGATGATGAGAAAGAAGATATTAGAAAAGCTACACAACTTCAAGCGGACTGGTTAAGCAAGCTAATAACAGATGAGCCAAAATACTGGTTTTGGATACATAGAAGATTTAAGAGTAATTACCCACAGATATATAAAAAATAGATTTAGGTAGATTCATACTCTTTTGTTCTTGCCTCAAAGAGTTTTAAAATTGTTAGAAAAAATGCGGTAATAGCCGGTCCTAAAATCATCCCCCAAAATCCAAAAGTTGAAAGCCCTGCAATGATGGCAAAGAAGATAATAAGTTCATTCATCTTGGCATCATCCTCATCTAATAGCCTTAAATTTATCTCTTTAATTATAAAAGGCTTTATAAACGTATCTGCAATAACTGAAATTACAACAACAGAATAGAGTGCTATAAATATAGCATTTGAACTGTTTCCTGTAGAAAACTCATAAAGCGCAAACGGAAGCCACATAAGAACTCCTCCGACAACCGGAATCAGGGAGGCAAATCCATACATGATTCCAAAAAGAAGCCCATTGTATCCCATAAAAGATATGGCAATCCCAAAAAGTATGCCTTGAAACATTGCATTTACTATTATAGAGTAAAAGACGACACTCATAACAGAGGAGAGCTCTTTTGCAAGAAGTGTTGTCTCCTCAGCGGACATCTGAACGACTCTTTTTAAAAAATCAACCACAAAACCGCCGTTATACTGAGCGAAAAAATAAAAGATTATTACCAAAAATGAATTTTTCAGATATCCCGCACTTAACGACCCTATATTCCCAGTCAAAGAGAGTGCGTATGAAGCAATAGAGTTCACACTTATCTCCTTCATGAAATTATCTGTATATGGTTTCAAAAATGATAAATATTCAGGAGGAGCTTGTAGAAATTCTTTAATAAAAATCTCTATATTTTTAAAAACTGCCGGATCCATACTGTTTAATTTTATACTCAGAGCTGCCAAAAAATATCCAAGCGGTACAAAAAACAAAACAGCTAGTAAAAAACTTGAAATCAGTGCCGCTAAAAATTTTGACTTTAGAAGTTTTTCAAAGAAATTTTGAATATTTGATGTAGAAATTGCAAGCAGTGCCGCAATTATCATTCCAAGCAAAAATGGAGCATAAAGAAGATACATCCAATAAAGGGAGCTTACAAAAAGTATGCCTACAAAATATTGCGGTTTCAAAACAGACTCCCGTCTTCTTGAGTCGGAACGGCAACATTTAAAATTTCATAAGTGTTTCTTGTGGCTTTTCTTCCTTTTGCAGTTCTCTCTAAATAACCGTTTGCTATAAGATAAGGCTCTAAAACATCCTCTACAGTCCCCTCATCCTCGCTAAGTGCAGCTGCTATCGTGCTAAGACCCATAGCTCTTCCTTTAGCCGAAACCAAAAGGGTTAAGAGTTTAATATCCATCTCGTCAAACCCATGAGAGTTTATACCGAGTTCTTCAAGCGCATATTTGGTTCTTGCATATGCTATATTTTTTTCATTTGCCACATCTGCAAAATCTCTTACGCGGCGAAGAAGTCTAAGTGCAATACGAGGAGTTCCACGGCTTCTTTTTGCTATCTCGATGCAAGCTTCATGCACTATCTCTTTATTTAGCTTTGCAGAAGCCTGCAAAATGATTTTAGAGAGCTCTTGTGGGGAGTAAAACTGCATCCTAAAGTTCATGCCAAACCTATCTCTAAGCGGATTAGAGAGCATTCCTGCTCTTGTTGTGGCACCAATAAGCGTAAAGCGAGGCAAATCTATCTTCACAGTTTGCGCCGCCGGTCCGCTTCCGATAATGATGTCGATGCGAAAATCTTCCATTGATGAATAAAGTATCTCCTCAACACCCGGCGAGAGGCGGTGAATCTCATCTATAAAGAGTATATCGCCCTCCTCTAGGT
>NZ_JALNZY010000118.1 GCF_023229105.1 Sulfurimonas sp. | reverse complement strand
GCTTTTTACAGGGTATATCCTCCGCACAATGGCGTTGAGACCATAAAAATGGGACAGGCTGACTCAGAACCCAAGAGAGTGGCTTTAATGCTGACGGCGCAAAACAGGACAACAGGAGAGATGTTCGATATTTTCTGCCCGAACGCTCTTGTTCTTGGATTGCCGCTCGGTTTAAAGGAAAAAGCGTTCCAGACTGGCGGAATTAAAATCGGTATTTTTACCGACGAATCGCTGGACTATGCAATCGAAACAACAAGCATAAAAGGGACGAATATACAGGCTTAAACATTGGGGTCGCAAGACCCCTTTGCAATTATAAAACAACGAGGTGAAACATGGCCGTAAATAAAGACCTTGCAAAAATAGAATCAGACGCGCGCTCAATACTTGCGATATTACCCAGGGCAGGGCAGATACGTTTCAAGAAAAAGCTTGGGCCGGTAACTTATAACAAAACATATAAGCTCCGCCCGTACGCATTAAAAGACAGGATTTTTCTTGCGGAAAAGTACGGCGAAAAGAACCTTGTATCCATTTTCTCTGACCCCAGCTCGATTAGTTTTATTAGAATCCATGCTGACATAGTTTTTAATGCCATGAGCGAAAAAGATAAAAGGGATTTTAAAACATTTGAAAAGTTTTTAGAGCGCATAGACAGCCCTGCGCGCGAGGTTGAAATGCTTTTGATTGCGCTTGAGCTTCGCGGGATTGCAGAGAATCCGAAACTTACGGCTGAGGAACTTAAAGAAGTCCTTGACGGCATAAAAAAAAAGTAGATATTGACCCTGATGAATACGTTATTGACTGGCGACAGATTGAATATGATTTTTTAGAAACGTTTGGCAAAGATTACAGTTGGCTTGTGGAACAGCCCGAAAATAAAATTTACCAGTTGATACGGGAAAAAAGGATGAGGGAAATACGTGAGGAAATGGAAAGGATTTTAAGAACGCCGGGCGCAGGTGAAAAAGCTATTGAAAGTCTGGATAGGGATCATCCGGTACGCAGGGAATACGTAAGGATTAAAAATTATGCTCGCGAAAAAGAATTAAAAGAACATAAACGAATACGGGAACAAATAAAAAAGGCGAAAGGCGGTTAAAGTGTCAAACATTATCGGCGACCTGCTTGTCAAGCTCGGAATAGACACTAAGGGCGTTGAGCAGGGTGAAAAGCGGGCCAATAAATCGGCTAAGAGTATTGCAAAAGTAATGGGCGCGCTAAAAGTTGGCGCAATTGCCGCTGGAGCAGCAACTGTTGCCGCCGTTGCTTTTTCAATTAACGAATACCGAAAGGCCGAAGTAGTAACGGCCCGCCTTGCAGGTCTTTTAAAAAACATGAACGGCGCGACAAAAGATACGATGAAATCTTTTGCCGACATGGGGAACGTAATACAAGACAAGTCTGCGTTTGGTAATGATGAAATAGTATCGGCTATGACGGACGTATTACAGATTACAAAAGATTATAACGTGGCTCTTGCAAGCGGGCAAAATATAGCTGACTTTGCGGCGGGCGCGAACCTTGATTTAAGTACATCCGCCATGCTTTTAGGGCGCGCGTATAACGGCGATACGACAATGTTGAAAAGATACGGCGTTACGCTTGCCGAGGGCGTAAAAGGGACTGAAGCGCTTGCCAAAATACAGACACAGTTTGCGGGGTCTGCTGCTAAACAATTAGATACCGTATCCGGGCGGTGGACTGCGATGAAAAACGTTATTGGTGATGTCGCAAAAACTGGCGGCCGTGAACTGGCCCCCGCCATTATAATCGCACTTAAAAATATACACGCGGGGTTTAAATCGCTTGAAGACAGCGGGGCTGTTGCGTCTATTGCTGATACGCTTGGGCGTACGGCTGCCGTTACTATCCCAGCGTTTGTTATGACTGTAAAGGATATGTTTAAAGACATAAATAAAGCCGCTAATGAAAATAAAGGAAGTAAAGACCCTGTTGGGAATGCTATGCAAAAGCTGTTTGGGATAAGCGCAGCAGATATGAAAAAAATGAACGACGGATTTTCAAAAGGCGCGGCTGGTCCAGATTTAAAAGATAGGTCGTCGTTTGCACAAAATTACGCAAAACATCTTGCAGACCTTGAAGCGCAGTATAATAATACAAAAGAAAGCATAAGCGAATTTACGCAGACTTTAATTGAAGAGGATGAGGCACTTACAGCTGATGACGAAGCCAAAAAGAAAGCAATCGAATTACAAAAAGAATACGAAGGCACGTTTAATTCCACGTACGGAAGCATGGAAGGAATCATAGGAGATTTTTATGAAACCGTAACAGACACAGAATTAACCGCAAATGAAAAAATGGCTGAGATATTAAAAATGGGGTTGACGGCGGTACTTGACGCCGTGGGAATACAGTTACAAGCTTATATGCTCGCGGAAACGGGAAAAGCAATAGCAACGGGGGGACTTACGGCGGGAACTGTTGTCGGTATGGCCGCGCAGATTGCGGCTGTGGAAGGACTTAAAGCCGCTGTCGGGTCTATATCGCTTGCGAACGGGGGTATAGCTTACAGTCCTGTAAACGCCGTTGTCGGAGATAACCCGCACGGGCCTGAAGTGATTGCGCCGTTACATGAATTACAACCTATGATACAACAAGCCGTAAACTCGGGGAACGGTGGAAACGTAAGTTATAACGCGCACGTACACGTTGATAATTTGCAAGACCCTAAAAAAATAATGCGTGAACAAATCGCGCCAGCGTTTAAAGAATTTATTATCCAACATCACGGCGGTAAAATTTCCCGGGCAAACGGAACGCCTACATTTTGAGGAGACTATATGAAAAACAGACCGCTTAAAGCTAAATACAACATGAGATTGAGAACTGATATACAGGACTTTTTGCCTGTTATTGGCGGGGCAACGCCGTCAAAACAAATAATATCTTTTAACGCGGAAAATCTTGCAACAGGGATAATATCATACGCCGGAGATGGAACGTTGACAGCCGACAGGGTTTTTGCGTATCACGATACGTCTTGTTTAAAAATTGACCTTATAGACGGCGACACGGGAACCATAACAATAAACGGTAACTGGGATTTAAAATCGTTGTCCGTAACGGATCAGGATTACGCGCGGGTTTACAGGACAGGCAAAAGCGAGAACAGAAAGGACAGATTATTTTTTGTTTTAAACGAAATGCTCAGAAACAAAGTTGCTGACGGATTTTTGTATATAAAGCCGTCTTTTTATAGCGGGACAAAAAAAGCAACAGCGCACGTAGGAAACCCATTGTCCGCGTTATACATGACCGCATATATGCAAAAAGAGGCGGCATGGCAAAAAAAGCAAAGTGATTTAGTATCAGGTATAAACGGTTATGATTATACAGGCGGGTTTGCTGACGGAGACTGGGAGCATATAACAAAAATAGAGCTACGACTACAAGCGACTTTTAACGGCACTGAAACTATAACATATTATTTACAGGACGCGTATCTTGCTTTACCTGCGTATAATCCTTATGACGCAGGGCTTTATGTCTCGGACGCCTATTATCCTGATGTGCATGAGCCTTATGATACTGGCGCGGGGGCGGTGTCCGGTAACGCTATATTTGTTTCTCAGCTTTTTGGTAACGACGCAA
>NZ_JALNZY010000117.1 GCF_023229105.1 Sulfurimonas sp. | reverse complement strand
TTCTTTGATAGCGGCCTGATCTACTACTTCAATCCCGGCTGCCAGGGAAAGAGCCATTACAAAATCTTTTTTATAATCCACAATTTCTTTTTTCCAATCAAAATGGAAATCGTCAGTAGACAACGATAACTCTGTCACCTCTTCCTTGACATAAGGAACGCATTGCTCCTGAAATGTCAGGTCAAAAACTGTTCGACCCTGCTTTCGTAGGGCTTCAATCCTTTTCTTAGCCTCTTCTTTTGTCATATTTACCTCCATATTTCATATTTAAGATAATATCACAATAAAATATTTTTGTCAATAGGCAAAATATTATTTTTTTGCCTATTGACAAATTATTTTTTATGTGCTATTATTTGATTTATGATTAGCAAAGGGACTGAAAAAATTAAAAAACTTAAACCAATAGAAGTCAAAATACTTACTATAATAGAAGAATACAAGAAAAAAACAGGTAGGGATATATGGCAATCCCGGGTAGCTTATGAATTAGACACGAAAAGACAAAATATTGCATATCATTTAAAAAATTTAAAAGAAAGTGGATATATAAAAATAGAGGTTATTAGTTCCATAATGCAATATATATCAATCAAGAATAAGAGATGGAGGCGAGAGATTGGAAGATAATTTTACTTTGCTAAATCAGTCCGTAGATCATTATAATAGAATGATCGAATATGCTGAAATTTACATGGATCGTTATCGTGATTTAATTGGAGATGTAGATAACTTCAAGTAAGGTTGTTGAGTTTATAGGGGAGGGATGGAAATTATTAATAATGCCAATAACGCTACATACGGACTTATAACAAGGCTGGTAAAAAAATGAAATCCTTTTTTGCATACGCACTAAAAATATTGATAGCTATAGGCGGCCTCGCCATTGGTTCCGTCTCCTGGTATTTTGGGATAGGGTTTTTTTATTGGTTAGGGATAAGTCCATTTTTTTCGGTTGTGGTATCGGCTATCCTGGTTTTGTTGATGGAAACAGCCGCACAGCTTGGCATGTATCTGCTTAAAACTAAGAAAATAGCAGGGTTCGTTGTTATATTGCTGACTTGGTTATTTTTCCTTATTGTCGATATTTTTGGTACGGTTATTGGCATGGATCGAATGATGAACACTGCCAAAGACAATCGCTTACAATTCGCAGTGACTGCAATCAATAGCGATGATAGCATATTGCTTCTCGACCAACAAATCAAAACTGCCCAAAAAAGTATTGACAGTTACCAGCTATCATACGATACAGAGGCACAAAAAGAAAAACCTGAGTGGTGGATATTGGCGAAATATGAGGCGGCTTTGGAAGCGGCAAAATTGGCGCAGGATATCAAGATCAAACAGCGGCAGGAGTTAATCGATAAGCAAAAAACAGAAACAAAAAACAAGGAGATTATGGTTGATGAGCAAGGCGAAATTCAACGGTTTTGGAAAATATGCATTGCTATAGCATTAGGGCTGATTGTTGATCTCGGTAGCTGTATCGTTATTATGTGCAGTTGGATTTTTGAGAAGAAAGTAATAGTCGAAGAAAAAAAAGAGATTGTCATAAATAAAAATAAGCTTGAAATTCAAGAAGCAAAAGAAGAAAGAAAATTATCTTTTGCTGATTATGTTGAATTGTATTATGATAAAAGGAAAAGCGGAGATTCAAAAAATATTTTAAAGGGTAAGGCGGAAGTTGATGGAATACCAGATAATATATATAAAAAAATAACAAATATCGCCGTACATTTAGGGTACATTATCAAAAAAAATACGCAAAGTTATTTTAATTCGGGAATAATAAAACAGCAGTTCATTGATGGAATTGTTGAAGGGAATAAAAATCATGTGTTAGACTCAAAAAAAAAAGAAGAGTCTGACGATGACGTATTATGAATAGGAGGTAAGATGTTTGATAATCCAATTTTCATTAAGCATCCAGAAAGATTATTGCTTCATCTTCTGGTCAGTATGGAAGCAAAGAAAAATTGCGCGTTGCGCAATAACAATTTTTTAAATTGATAAGACAAGATTGAGAATTAGGCCGGTTGCTCATGGGCTCGTAGCAGCCGGTCGTAAATGTAGGAGGATAGTATAGTGAACGAAACTCCTTTGGAAATACTAAGAGAAAATTATGAAAAAATGTTTTTAAACATAAACGGAAAGCGACGCGATAAGATACCAAAAGAAAAACAGCGCGCAGATGTAATTGACTATCTCGTCGTTCATCATAGCGCAGGGAATGAATTTATAAATGCAGCGGCAATTGATATAATTGACGCTTTTAGTCGTGCCGGATATACACGAGGATATGCACCAATAAAAAGAGAGCATTCTTGGCACTTTCATCCTTTAAGGGATAAAGAAACATTTGCAATGGCGCATTTCGCTCTCCATAAATATAACAAAGATGATAATATTTATAGATGGCGGTTAGTTCCTCTTATGGCTGATTGGGATAGTTGTATTGCCTGGCATGCCGGGAATTGGGAAATTAATACGCGATCGATTGGAATAGAAATTTGTGGTGATTATAGCGATATAAGAGTGGACGGACGTGCACTAAAATTGATCGCTGATTATTTTAAACCGGAATATACTAAGACACGTGCTGCGGGGAAAATCTATCATGTGGTTCCTCATCGCTATGTTTCATTGGGATATACTGTTTGCCCCGGGAAAATTATTGATCAAATCGATGATTTAAGAGAAATGATTTTTCAAGGGGATAAATTAAAAGAATCATAGGAGGAAAACCAATGACAAAAGAATTTAATTTTCAAAAAGGCGACGACAATAGTAGCACATATGTTATGCGCGTTGACCAGGGGTACATCCCTGATGACTGCAAAGGCGGAGAGAATTTTCTCCCGCCGGAAGTCTGGCAAGACCCGGAAATGGTGGTGGAGCAAGAATGCGAGAAACCGGAGCCGAAACCAGAGCAGCCGGTAGAAAAAAAATCGCACGAATACAAGGTCGGAGACAAGGTATTCGTGAATGATCTCGATTATACGGACAGAAACATGGAAATGGGGCATCTTATTGAGGCAATTGTTAAAATCGATGCGTTATGTTCTGATGGCAAAGGATTTTTTGTGATAGACAAAAAAGGAAATCCCAAAGAGAAGCTGAATGGACGAAAAGGCTGGTACATTGATTTTCGCGATGTCGAGCCTGTAGGCGAATCCGCATGCGATAAGGAGCAATCCATTGATCCATTGGCAGCTTTTACAGCCTCTGATATGCGGAAAGCGCAGGAGTTATGGAAATTATGGCCACTACTATCGCAAGGAGATTATTTCCCAACGTGGCTTGATGAAAAAATCAAGGAAAGGAGAGAAAAATGAAAAGAAAGTATATTGAAATTTCAAGATATGAGAAAAGGACAAGGCAATATCATAATTCCGAACTTAAAACAAACGGTCATTATTTGCTCGGCTCATACATTGAACCAATTTCCGAAATTCATAATGCTATCGATGCAGAGTTAGACGGGTATTGATATGAAAGAATCAAATCTTGCTAAAACCTATCTCCCTAAATGGCAAGCAGAAAATCCAAGCGGTCGCCTATTTAGAAATAATACCGGCATGGCTTGGCAAGGAAAAAATATTAGGTGGTTTTCTTTCAGAGAAAAAATAAAATCTTTAGTTTTAGATTGTGCAAAGCCTATCTTTTACGGTATCGG
>NZ_JALNZY010000029.1 GCF_023229105.1 Sulfurimonas sp. | reverse complement strand
CCAAAAAAGGGTGTCAGGCACTCTTTTGAAACTTTTCTTAATTATATATTAATAAATAATGAGCTATAATCCTGTATGCCAAGAAAAGAACGCTACCAAGAACCATGCCATTACCATATTATAAATCGTGGAGTAGAGCGTAGGTCTATACACCTTGAACCAGAAGATTATGAGTTTTTTCTAGATCTCTTGCTAAAAGCCTCTAAAGATTATGAAATCATCATCCATGCTTTCTGTCTTATGACAAATCATTATCATCTTCTTTTAGAAACCAGACAATCAAATCTCTCTAAGGCTATGCAGCACATAAATGACAAATACTCCAAATATTTCAACAAAAAATACACAAGAAGCGGTCACCTCTGGCAAGGTAGATTCAAATCTTACCCACTCTTTGACGATGCCCACTTTTGCAAAAGGGGTGTCAGGCACCTTTTTGATACTTTTCTTAGTTTCAGCTTAACCTGACACTCTCCAACCCAAAAGGGGTGTCAGGCACCATTTGTCACAAAAGGGGTGTCAGGCACCTTTTTGATACTTTTCTTAGTTTCAACTTAACCTGACACTCTCCAACCCAGCCTCACTTTCTCTTACAGAGTCAGTGAGGCTTTTTACATTTTCCCCTACAACACTCAAACCTCCACCACAAAAAAAAGGGTGCCAGACACCATTTTATGCAAAAACTTAGTTTTACCTTAACTAGTAAAAAACAAATCTAACCTCTATCTTACACTCCACCCAACCTCAACAACCAAGACACCAAAAAAAAAAGGGTGTCAGGCACCATTATGGGAACAAATCTTAGTTTTATCTTAACTAGTAAAAAGGGTGCCAGACACCATTTTACCATTTTATGCTTTTTCTTAAACTTTCCTTTAGTTAACATAACGCTACTTCTATCAAGAAATGTCTTTTTTTCTTTCTTTTATTTATCTTCTTTTTTATATTTTTGGTATAATCTTACTATGACATTACAAGAACGAAAAGACAAAGCTGATATTATTGCCAAAGAAGCAGATGTAGTTTATAAAAAGTCTTTTTTACTTTTAGCTGCAAGTGGTGGAGTTGGCGGTTACGCCGTAACTCAATCTGGCTTATTTTCTTTTATGCTATTTGGAGTATTTGGCTTTTTCCTATTGGGTATAGTTATCAATTATTTTGAATTAAACAAACTAAAAAACGAGATTAAGGAATGTAAAAATGGATAATGCAACACTTTTTGTATTTACTATTGTAGCAGCAGTTGCTGTTGGTTATATAGCCCATAAAAATCACTGGAAAATAGCAGATTATTTTTAGCAAGCAGTGAAAATAAAAGGGTGTCAAAAAAGGGTGTCAGTCGCCACTGATCTGTCAACCCTATTTCAGACAAATAATTTAAACTATCACCCAACCATTTCTTTTTGTAACATCATCTCTTCATATTCAACTGGTGACATGTAATTATTTGAAGAGTGTAGCCTCTGTCGATTGTAAAATATTTCTATATATTCAAATATAGCTTCATTAGCCTCAGCTTTTGTTTGAAACTTGACATGATGTGTCAGTTCAGTTTTTAATGAATGGAAAAAACTTTCTGCTACTGCATTATCCCAGCAGTCACCTTTTTTACTCATACTTTGAATGATTCCATGTTCAAGGAGTAAATCTTTATGCTCATAAGATGCGTATTGGCTACCTCTATCGGTGTGCCAAATTAGACCTCGTTCAGGAGATCTGCGTTTGATAGCCATTTTAAGTGCATCGTTTACAAGAGCTACCTTCATATTATCATCCATAGACCAGCCGACAACTTTTCTTGAAAATATATCTATTACAGTAGCTAGATACAACCATCCCTCAGCTGTTGGTATATAAGTTATATCGCCTACATAAACATTATTGACTGATGAGCTGTAGAAGTCACGATTGAGCCTGTTTGGAGCTACTGGATAGTTATGTCTTGAGTCAGTTGTAAGAACTTTAAATCTTCGCTTCATTTTTACAACAAGTTTTAGATACTTCATAATATTACCTATTTTTCTTTTAGAAACTACGGCACCGTATCTTTTAACTAACGCTTCTTTGATTCGTCTTACACCATATGTTTGCCTTGATTGCTCAAAAATCTCTTTGATAAGCTGATTTAATTTCTCATCAACTTTGGTGATTATGCAGCCTGTTTTAATCCAATGATAATAGCTGCTACGATTGAGTTTAAAAATTCTGCACATCAAATCTATATTGAAACTCTTTTTATGTTCGTTTATCCATGCGTACTTTACAGAGTTTCTTTGGCGAAATACGCGGTTGCCTTTTTTAAGATGTCTCGTTCTTGTTTTAAAAGCTTATTCTCTGCTCTTAAGCGTTTAAGTTCTTCATCTGATGTTTCTTTAGGAGTGGCTTTTTGAGGACTTCTTCTATAGTCTGTTTGAATATTATGAACTTTTTTATACTCTTTGATCCAGTTATATAAAGTCTTATCATTAAGACCTAAATCTTTAGCTATCTTTAAAGCTGAATCTTCACTATTTAAAACTAACTGAACTGTTGAGTCTTTAAACTCTCTGGTGTATTTGCTATTTGACATTTTTCCCTCACTTATTATTCGTAATTTTAACTAAGAATAGCTTCTATTCTTTGTCCTAATAAGTGTAGTCAGATCAAAGCTTCTTTAAAAGTTCAGAATAACTCCCTGTTGGCTCATACACAAATATTAAATTATCAAACTCTTTTTTATACAGTTTTTTCAGTTTAGAAGTAAGTTTCTTCAATCCATCTTGTGTGTTATCTATCTCATAGTCTAGTTTAGCTATTGGTATATAAACAGAGATACTCTCCTTAGATACATCTAAGCCTATACTAATATTTAGTAATGTATAATTTTTCACTCTGAACCTCTTAATTACTATTATTTACGAGAGTTCGTTAGGGCAGGATTATCATCCTGTCTGATTATTGCAAAAGCAATATCAGTCCTCTATACACATATCCCAGCCTAGTGATATACGATCTAGTTTCAATAGAGTAACTTTAATATGCCACCCTCAAGCATCTTTTAAAAAAACAAGAAAACCGACCCAGTCGCCACTCGGGATTGTAGTGTAACTATCAAACTGACACACAAGCTAGACTGCTTTAAGTTTAGAACTAAAAAACAACCGCCTTAGGCACAAAACGATATGTCACCCTACAAAATCTCTAGCAGAATTGTAATGTTTTTCTGCTTATTGGAATGATACTAGGCACCTTTTTGATACTTTTCTTAGTTTCAGCTTAACCTGACACTCACAAAGACTGCCCAGCCTCACTACTCATAAGAGTCAGTGAGGCTACTCTTAAAACAGAAACTTAGGGGTGTCAAACTTATCAGGCACGCATCTGAGGCACGCATCTGAAACTTATCTTAATATAATATTAATATAGTCACTGTTATACTCTTACATGCCAAGAAAAGAAAGACTAACCGAACCGGGACTTTACCACATTATTAACCGTGGAGGAGAGAGAAGAGTTATCTATCTTGAGCCTGAAGATTACGAATTTTTTTTAGACCTTTTACTCAAATTTTTAAAAGATTTTGAGATTATTCTCCACTCTTTTTGTCTTATGAGTAACCATTACCATCTTCTATTAGAAACAAAAAACAGCAATATCTCCAAAGCAATCCAGTTTTTAAACGAAAAATACGCTAAGTTTTTCAATAAAAAATATGCCCGTTCAGGACATCTTTGGCAAGGTAGATACAAGTCATACCCTCTCTCTCTATGACGATGCACATTTTTGGATAGTTGCAAAATATATAGAGCGAAACCCCATAAAAGCCCACATAGTAAAACAAGTGGATTTATATAAATATCAGTCGTTTTTTCAATGGAAGTATAAATATAAATATTATGAACTACTCAACAATTCTATGATTTTTGAGATGACCTATGATGAGTACGCGAATTATATCAGCAATGAGATAGACATAGACGCGATAGATATTGTATATAAAGCACCAAAACTAATTACCAAAGATAATAAATTAAAAGTTTTAAAAAAAAGATTAGAGACTTTTTTTGAGAAAGACAGAGATATAAACAGAGATGAAAATATCAAAAATGCCTATTTATATGGATATACAAAGTCTGATATTGCAGAATTTTTAAAAATAAGCCATACAGCAGTAAATAAAATTCTCTTACGCTCTTAAAAAATAATGAAATTCTTATGCTTATTGTTCTACAATTTACATATATATAAAAACAAAGAGTTATTCACATGGTTGTATCCTTAGATTCATACGAAAATCCTATCTACTCTGTTGATGATAGCAGTATCCTAAATGGGGCTGTGAGAGTATCTTCAAACGGTTATTATGGTACAGGAACACTGCTCTATGGAGGAATGGCGATACTGACCTCTGCGCATCTTTTTTTACCTAATAATTTATCGGCAGATGTAACTTTTGAAACATCATCTGGCAGACAAACAATCGCATCCGAGTCTGTAGAAATCATTCCTTACTATGATAGTAACGGTAATAATGATTTAGCTATTGTCTGGCTTGCAGAACCAGCACCTTATGATGCATACCGTTATGAACTATATAGAGATAATGATGAAATAGGAAAACAATTTACCGCCGTTGGGTATGGCGCTACAGGAGTTGGTGCTACAGGAGCGGATACAACAATCACTTCTGATATGTTGCGTCTGCAAACAACAAATAAATTTGAAACAGATGCAGCTACTTTAAAGGATTCGCTGGGAAGCATTATGTATTGGACTCCGCTTGAAGATACTATTTTAGTAGCTGATTTTGATGATGGAACTTATGAGCATGATGCGCTAGGCAATTTAATAGGTGAGATAGACTTAGGAAATGGTAATAGCGAAGGTATGATAGCCCCCGGAGACAGCGGTGGTCCTGCAATAATTGATTCAAAGGTGGCTGGTGTCGCCAGTTACGTTTCTAGTTTGGGCAATTATTATATAGATCCTGATGTAGATACAGAAATAAACAGTAGTTTTGGTGAAGTTGGTTTTTGGCAGAAAGTAAGCTACTATCAACAGTGGATAGACCAAAGTTTGCGTCAAAACTATACTAATACTCCACAAACTTCGCAGGAAGTACAAAAAGAGATAGTTGAAGGTGCCACAGGTGAGATAACTGTTAATTACTTCTTAGTCGAGGTTATAGGCATGAGAGACGACCCAAATGAGTGGTTAAGCGTAAACTACACAACAAGAGACGGTACGGCAACAGCATATCAAGACTATATTCCAACAAGCGGAACACTTGTTCTCTATCCTGATGAAAATTACGCACATATCCCTGTTGAAATTCTAGGAGACAACACTATAGAAGAAGATGAAATCTTTTACCTTGATATTTTTGACCCAATAGGCGCTACCTTTAGTGATAATCAAATAGTTCTTACAGCTCAAAGAACAATTATAAATGATGACGGATATCTATTTGTATGAAAAGAAAAAAGAAACTCTCTTTTATGCGTTGAGTCCACAATGGTGCAAGACTCTAATATGCTCGAAGTAAGGCTTTAACCTCGTAAACTTTTTCGGAAACGAGGTTTCAACCTCGTATTTAGGCAAGGTTAAAACCTTGCTCCCAATTTACAACTCTCCTTGGAAACGAGGTTTCAACTTCGTCAAGATAAGCAAAAGTTTAATTTAAATTATATCACATGAGTTGATTGACATCCACTCAACTCTTGTGATATAATTTTACTTAATAATATAAATTTTAGGAAAAAAAATAATGAGTAAATCTTTATACGAAACATTAGAAGTCTCAGAGAGCGCAAGCGAAGCAGAGATTAAAAAAGCATATAGAAAATTAGCAAGACAGTATCATCCCGATGTCAACAAGGACAAAGGTGCGGAAGAGAAGTTTAAGGAGATAAATGCCGCATACGAAATCTTAAGCGACAAACAGAAAAAATCGCAGTATGACATGCACGGCGACAATATGTTCGGCGGTCAAAATTTTCATGACTTTTCAAAATCTCATGGCGGCGGGCAGAGTGATTTGGATGAGATACTAAGAAGTATGTTCTCAGGCGGAGGTTTTGGTGGTTTTAGCAGCAGAGGCGGTTTTAGCGGAAGCGGCTTTTCACAGCAGCAACAGCAACAACAGATAAATCTCGATATACAAACAAGTGTTACTATACCCTTTAGTGTCTCTATTCTAGGCGGTTCTCACTCTGTTTCTGTAAACGGGGAGAGATTTGACATCAAGATTCCAGCAGGTGTAAAAAGCGGCGAGAAAATGCGTGTAAAAGGAAAAGGACATGCGCAAGGCGGCAGAGCAGGGGATCTTTTTTTAAGTATAAATGTCGCTTCGAATCCAGAATACGAAAGAGTAGATGACGATTTGATTAAAAAGTTTGATGTTCCTCTGTATGCAGCGCTCTTTGGCGAGAAAATATCGATACAGACTTTAGAAAAAGAGATTAAGCTAAAAATTCCGCAAAATACTAAAAACGCTCAAAGATTTCGCGTAAAAGAGATGGGCGCTATGAACCGCAAGACAAAAGAGCGAGGAAATCTCTATCTTGAAGCAAATATAGTTTTGCCAAAAGTTGAGGATTTGGACGAGAAATTGGTAGAATTAATGAAAGAGAAACTACCTAAAGATATATAGGCACGTGAGTGCAAAAAAAGGAGAAAAATATGATACACAAGTATGAAGAGCCTGTTTATTTAATCAGTATTGTTGCGAAAGTTTTGGATATACATCCGCAGACTCTAAGACAGTATGAGAGGGAAAATCTTGTAGCTCCATCGAGATCTAGCGGTCGAATAAGACTCTACTCGCAAAAAGACATAGATAGAATTAAGTTAATTTTGAGACTTACGCGTGAACTTGGCGTAAATCTTGCAGGTGTTGACATAATACTAAGATTAAAAGAAAATGTTGAAACCATGGAGCAAGATATGAAGGAGCTTAAAGAGGAAGTTTTAAAAGCTAAAAACTATCAGGCAGTCTCTAGCGATAAAGCGTTGGTGACTAAAAAAAGTATCTATGAGATGATAATTTTTGAAGATTGATAGTTTATACTAGCTACTCTTTAAATCTTTTTATGTCCGCTCCTACATTTTGCAACTTTTTTTCTAAAGAGTCGTAACCTCTATCTAGATGGTAGATGCGGTGCACATTGGTTGTACCATCTGCTACAAGCCCAGCTAAAACAAGCGCACTTGATGCTCTTAAATCTGTTGCCATAACATCAGTTCCACTTAGTTTTGACCTTCCGTTTACGGTAGCCACATTGCCGTTTAGCGAAATGCTCGCACCCATTCTTTGAAGTTCGCTTACATGCATAAATCTGTTTTCAAAAAGCTTCTCTTCTATGATTGAAGTTCCCTCTGCTTGAGTTGCAAGCGCCAAAAATTGCGCCTGCATGTCGGTAGGAAATGCAGGGTACTCTTGAGTCACTATCTTTACGGGTTTTATGATTTCTGAGGGGTGTATTGTTATCTCGTTTTGAGTTATTGTAAATTTGCTTCCCATCTCTTGGAGTTTTGAGAGTACGGAGCCTAAATGTTTGGCATTTACATTTTTTAATGTGAGTTCTGATCTTGTAATTGCCGCAGCGCAGAGATAAGTTCCCGCCTCAATGCGATCAGGAATAACGCTAAAAGGTTCGATGTGCAGGAGCTGCCCTGCTGTTCCATGGATAGTTAACATAGCAGTTGCAATTCCCTCAATTTTAACACCGTTTGCGTTTAAAATCTCGCAAAGCTGAACGACTTCAGGCTCTCTTGCCGCATTTGTAATGGTTGTTATCCCCTCTGCAAGAGCCGCTGCCATTACTATATTTGCAGTGCCTGTTACGGTTATCTTGTCAAAAATAATCTCACATCCCTTAAGTCCCTCTGGAGCAGTTGCATGTATATAACCCGCTTCTATATTTATAATAGCACCCATCTGCTCAAGCGCTTTTAGATGCAAATCTACAGGTCTTTGTCCTATGGCACATCCACCGGGGAGCGAGACTTCGCAGTGTCCAAATCTTGCTAAAATAGGTCCCAAAACAAGTATGGAAGCACGCATGGTTTTTACTATGTCGTATGTCGCTTTTGTCTGGGTTAGAGTTGATGTATCAACTGTTGTAATATTCTCCTTCTCACTCCATGACGAGGAGCACTCCGCACCTAGATTTGAGAGGAGTTTTAAGAGAGTATTTATATCTGCAACATGCGGAAGATTTTTTATTGTTACACTGTTTTTTGCAAGTATCGTCATAGCTATTAGAGGTAAAGAGGCATTTTTAGCACCGGAAATCTTTATCTGACCATGTAGAGAGTCGGTTTTTTTAATCTGTAAATAATCCATGTTAATCTTTGTTTTTAAAATGGGAGATTATATCTAAAATAGTTTTGCTTTTTGGTATAATCACCTTAAATAAACACAGGAGTAGCGATGAGTAGTTCAGCTTTAGATAGATTAAAAAGCATAACAAATAAAATCTCTAGCTACGAGCGTTCTAGAAAAGAGAATTTAGTTCTGTTGCAAAATCTCTACAACGAACTTGGCATAAATGAAAAAGTTGATGTCTTTAGCGACCTTTTTAATTTTAAAGCCATAAATCTCTCAGGTGCTTCGCTACTTAGCGAGAGTCTAGGCGAAATAAAAAAGGGCAAATATCTTCAAATACTCGCAATTGGATATGATAAAGATGCGGTTATAAAGAGCAAAAATGTCTCCTTAGGCTACTTTGGAAAAGCTCAAAATGTTGATGAGACACTAAAGAAAAAGATAGTAGAGTTCATTATCCGTTTTAGGTTTGAGAAAAGCTTTATGACGCTTGAACACTACTATGAAATGCTAGAATCTTTTAAAATAGATGAGTAGATTTTACATACTTCTTTGGCTTAGATGGGCGGTGCGTCTAACTATAAGCAGTCTCTTTTTTGCCGCTCTTTTTTCATCTTTTGTAACCTTGTATATCTATGTTTTAAGGGGTTTGCCGGAGCTTAGTTTTGAGATAACGGGCGCGCTTTTTGATATTTTTAGATTTTGGTTTCCTCTTTTTTGGTCTTTAACAATTCTACTCGCGCTCTTTAGAGGTTTAAAGTATATTTTTAACAGCTGTATAAACGGTTATGAACTTAAACTTTTAACATGCGAGGGCAGTGATGTTATAGAAGTTATAGGCTATGGGGACCTTGTAAAGGTTTGGCGAAAATGGCTTATGCTGCTTATCTGGTTGGTAGGCTCTGCTATGATTTTAGCGCTTATCTATACAAATCTTTTCACATCATACGACGGAGTGTTTGAGTGGTTTAGTATCTACTGGCTCTATGGTTTTATACTTCTTAGCGGTTACTTCTCTTTCATCATCTTAAGCTCAAAGTGTAAAAAAATAAAGATTGTCACATGTTAATATTTTTGGATTTGGAGACGACGGGCTTAGAAGCGAGTGATAAAATCTGCTCTATTGGCATCATCGGAGTTAAAGGGAGTGAAGTTAGTTCAATATATGAACTTGTTAACGAAGGCAAAAAGATTCCTGCAAAAGCTTCAAGCATAAATCATATTACAAACGAGATGATTAAGGATAAACTACCGTTTAAACAGAGCAGGGCATGGAAGTTTCTAGATGAAAATAACCAAGAAGATGCGACTCTAATCGTTCACAATATAAACTTTGACCTTAGGATGCTTCAAGCTTTAGGATTTATATGGCAAGGCAAAACTATTGACACGCTCAGAGTCACAAAACACCTTATCCCAGAGTGCGAACACTTCTCCTTGCAGTTTTTGAGATATGAGCTAAAACTCTATAAACAGGAGCAAAAAGAGGCACTCAAATATGCTCTGCATGAGGGAGTTTTAGTACCGCATAATGCGCTTAGTGATGCTCTTCACGTAAAGATGCTGTATGAGTATCTACTAGAGATAAAAGAGCATGAGATGTTAGTTGAGTTAAGTCAGAAAAACGTACTTATACAGAAGTTTGAGTTTGGAAAATATAGCGGGCGTTTCATAGAGGAGATAAGCATGTGCGACAGAGGTTATCTGGAGTGGATGCTTTTAAATATTACCCATTTGGATGAAGATTTGCGATATAGCATAGAGAGATATTTATAGAAAATGTTATACTTTCGCAATAAATTTTTTGGATTTAAGGATTGTTTTTGAGAGTAGCTGTTGAATGCAAATCACCGTTGATGCAAAAATCATTAGAACTTTTTTTGGGCAAGAACCTTAGCTCGGCGAAAAATTGCGAAATTCTTGTTAGAGATGTGAAGAGTTTTGACGATGAGAGATGTTTTTATATCTCAAGCGATAAAGATGCAGATTTACTTAAACCTTTTTCAAAATCTCAACTTATTTTGGCGTTGGAAAAAAGATACAAAAGTATGAACAAAACAAAAATCAAAGAGGAGCTTTTTGAGGAGGAGTTACTTGATTTTGATATTTTGCAAAAGCGCATCGAATCGTTAACGCTGGAGTATCAGACAAATATCTTAAAGGTGGTTCGGGCATTTTATGAAAAGTAGAGCAATAACCAAAAAGATAATCTCAGGAAAATTTAAAAACAAAACTTTAAAACTCCCCTCAAAAACAACTACAAGAAGCTCAAAAGCGATAGTGCTTGAGTCCTTTTTTAATACTTTGCAGTTTGAGATAATAGACTCTATTTTTGTAGAACTTTTCTCAGGAAGCGGCTCTATCGGTCTTGAAGCACTTAGTCGCGGGGCAAAAAAAATTATATTTATGGAACGCGATCGTGAAGCACTGAAGATTTTAAAAGAGAACATCGCTCAAACTGACCCCTCTTTATGCGAAATACACAGCGGCGATACCTTTTCAAATATTGCAAGTGTCGTAAAATCACTACAGAAAAAAAATGAGCAGGCATATTTTTACATAGATCCACCCTTTAACATAAGAGAGGGGATGGAAGATATCTATGACAAAACCATCTCCTTGATAGCCTTTTTGCCGAGCGAGTGTGTAAAACTTATAATAATCGAGCACATGAGTACGCTAGAGATTCCTCAACAAATCGGCGTATATAAGATAAAAAAATCTAAAAAATTTGGAAATACCTCTCTAACATACCTTCAAAGTGAATAAAGTGGAATAAACATTGCTTCAATATTATTATATTGAAGGATTAGCGATGAAAACGATTATTTTATTTTTACTAGCTCTTAGTGTTGTTTATGCCGCTAAAATAAGCGATGTCGCAAATATTGTGGGGGTTAGAGACAACCATCTTATAGGCTACTCTCTTGTTGTAGGTCTGAAAAAAACCGGTGATGGCACAACTTCAAAATTTACGCTCCAATCAATAGCAAACATGTTAAAAGCTATGAATATTGATATGAACTCCATAGATATAAAGTCAAAAAACGTGGCAGCGGTGGTAGTTACTGCTGAACTTGCTCCTTTTGCAAGACAGGGCGACAAGATAGATATAACAGTCTCCTCAATCGGTGATGCAAAATCATTGGAGGGCGGAACGCTTCTTATGACTCCTTTAAAAGGGGTTGATGGCAAGATATATGCATTGGCTCAAGGGGCTATGAGTATAGGCGGTAGAAATGAAAAAGGCGTAAGCGAATCTCATCCGACGGCAGGTTTGATTTATAACGGCGGTTTGGTTGAGAGAGAGATTAGCATTGACCTTTATAACCAAGAGTTTGTAACGCTCTCGCTTAAAGATGATAACTTTCAAAACAGTGTAACAATCCAAAAAACTTTAAATGAAGCCTACAGCACTCAAGTTGCCGTGGCTATGGATTCAAGAACCATCAAACTAAAAAGACCGCAAAACAAGAGTATGGTGGAGTTTTTAGCGGAGGTTCAAGAGATAGATATGGACTACAATGTAAAAGATAGAATCGTAATAAATGAGAGAACAGGAACCATAATCTCGGGAGTCGGCATAGAGATAAAACCTATTGTCATGACACATGGTGATATAACTATCAAAATCACGGAGCAGGATGCTTTGAGCAAGCCTGCAGGCTCGCTAAGCGTAGATGAGAACATGGTAATAGGACTTAATGAAAACGAGTTATATACAAAAACGGGAAGCACGACGGTTGCAAATTTGGTTCGCTCCTTACAAAAACTCGGAGCTACTCCAAAAGATATCATCTCAATCCTAGAAGCTATCAAGAGCGCAGGCGGCATATCGGCTGAGCTAAAGCTAATATAATGAACGGAGCAGACATGATGAATATAGACACACTCTTTATCTCACAGCAGCATCAGCTTCCTAAGATTGATGCAAAAGCAGATGATGCAAAATTGAGAGAGCAGACTGATGCTTTTGAGTCTGTTATCTTAAAGATGTTGATGGACAATGCTATGAAAGATGAGAAAAATCTTTTTTCACAAGCAAATGACCCGGGGGATAAGATATATAAATCCATGTATAGGGAGGAGCTTGCAAAGGCGAGTGCAGGAGGATTTGGATTTTCCCAAATGCTTTATGATTTTTTGAGCCAAAAGTAGCAAATGCGGTTTTGCGAAGCAAAAACTTTCTTTAGAAAAGCATTAAGCTTTCTAAAAAAAAGCACTAAAAGAGCTAATATTTTATCTCATTTTGCCGATATAGTTGAAGATAATTATATTTACATGAAGATAAAAAGGATATGACATGATTTCAAAAATCAATCAAGCGGGTGTTTATGCAAACAGTTTTGAGCAGAGCAAGGAAGTTTCTAAAAAGGCTATGACAACTATTTCACAACAAGGTGATAAAAGTAAGGTCGAGCAGATAAAAGAAGCTCTTGCATCTGGCGAATATAAAGTAAATCTACAAGCTCTTTCAGAGAAAATAGCTGAAGAGTTGATGTAGGTTTTAATCAAGATATTAAGGATTATGCCATGTTGTCTTATCATTTAAAAAGCGCTATAGGCGATTTAAGAGATTTAATAAAAATTACAGAGTCTGATATAGAAGACATTCAAGTGGCAAGTCATGATCCACAATTTGATAGATTAAAACTAAAAGAGGAGAAGCTAAAAAGCTTTGAATCAAAAAAAGCGATGATAGATTATGAAATCTCTACTCTTATACGCTTAAATCCCCAGACAAATTTGCCTGAACTTTTAAATGCAGAGCAACATGCAATGCTTAGTGAGTTAAAGGTTGAACTATCAACTCTGCATGCTACAAATAAACGTTATGCAAAGTTGGTGTTGGCAGTTAGCAATCTTTACAATACTTTTTTAGAGAATATAATCCCCACAGAGATGCAAGGCTATAATAAAGTTGCTTCAAAAGAGTCAACTATATTGAAAGTGAGAGCATAAAATGTCATCTATTTTCAATACCTTAAGCATTGGCTACAGTGGGCTCTCGGCAGCGCAAGTCGGGGTAAATACTACCAGTCATAACATAACAAATGCAGAGAGTGAAGGGTATACACGACAAAGGGTTGTTCAAGTTGCAGCTATTCCGCTTAGTTCATCTGAGGGGAGTATCGGCAACGGTACAAAAGTCTTGGATATCTCCAGAATATTTGATAACTTTGTTTATGATAGATACACCGGAATCTCCTCAGATAAAGAGTATTCCGACTTTACCAAAACTACGCTTGAAGAGCTTTCTACATATTTTCCTGAGATTGATAATGTGGGGATAAAGTCTGATTTGAAAGAGTATTATAATATGTGGCAGACATTTGCCGACAACCCTGATAATGATGCTATAAAATTAGCACTGTCAAAGCAGACTGAAACACTCTCAAACAGCATAACTAGTGTTCAAAGTAAAATTTTAAATCTTCAGTCAACTATTAATGAACAACTATTTGTTAATGTAAAAGAGGTCAATACATTAGCCGAAGAGTTAGCAAATATAAATAAATCAATCGAGATAGCAGAAGCGGGTGGCGGATATACTGCAAACGACCTAAGAGACAAAAGAGGCTCAATTGAGCTTAGTCTAGCTAAACTCATCGGCGCAGAGTCGCATACAGGCATAATAAAGTCAAATGATTTAGTGCATAGTTCTTCAAATGAGGGCTATGGCAGTTACACATTAAGCGTAAATGGGTTTAATATAGTTGATGGAGGCTCTTTTCACCCAATCCATATATCTAGTGATAACAATCCAAACGGCTTTTATGAACTCTCGTACGAGAGACAAGATGGTGTGCTGATTCCGATGAATGAGAGCATTCAAGGCGGCAGAGTAGGTGCTATTTTAGATCTAAGAGGAGATAAAAGAAGCAATGATATGTCTGGTTCTGCTACTAACGGTGTATTACAAAAAGTAGTGGATCAGATGGATGTTTTTGCTAGCACACTTATAGAATCTACAAACAATCTTTATGCATCTAGTGCTACAACTAAGATGGAGTCCAACACACTTAGTATCAAAAATACTCAATCCTTGGCAAACTCATCTCTTAATATTAAAGAGGGTTCCTTTGATGTCGTTTTATATGATATTGATGGGAATATTACGGCAAGAAGAGCTATTAATATAAACAGCAACACGGTTATGGTAGGAGCAGCAGGTTCTAACTCAATAGAGGGACAGCTAAAAGCACAAGGTGATGACAACAACGATGGAAATGCAAACAACGATATAGATGACTTTATACAATTTAACTGGGCAACATATCCAGATGGCAGTAATGCGGTTGAGTTTGTTATGGATTCAACTTATGCGGCAAAAGGCTACGCTTTTGCAATCGAAGATAATTTAAAGAATGAGAATTTTGATTCAGGTTCAAATTTTGCAGGCGCTCTTGGATTAAATAGATTTTTTGACGGAAGTAGTGCTAGTGATATAGGACTTAGTTTTAAGCTAAAAGATAGTCCTACAGATATAGCAGCAGGCAGGTCATCTGTTACGGGAGACAATAACCTCTCTTTAGATATTATTCAACAGCAGTTTGAAACATATGATTTTAAATTAGGAAATACCACATATAACTCTACCATTTATGGAATGTTTGACGTTATCGCAACTGAAGTCGGGGTGTCAACCAATCAGGCAGTTTTAAACAACCAAACGATAACGGCGCAGTTCAATGCAGTAGAATTAGAATACTCTTCTATCTCAAAAGTTAGTATAGACGAAGAGTTGACAAATCTTATAAAGTACCAAACAGCGTATGGTGCCGCTTCAAAGATTATTACCACGGTAGATCAGATGATGCAGACACTTCTTGGAATAAAACAGTAACGCAAGAGATGCCGAAGTTTAGTATATTTGTACTTCTGTTTGTTTTTGTATTCTCTTTTTTTGGTTTTGCTTTTTACTCCATAGATGCTTATTCACTAAATAGCGCTGCTATTTTAGTTGCTCCCTGTTCAGAGCATCTCTTAGGTACGGACAGGCTAGGCAGAGATATCTTGGCACGGCTTATAGAGGGCGGAAAGATTTCCCTTATCATCGGGGTCGGCAGCGCTCTTATTGCTTCTGTAATAGGTCTGATTTTAGGTTCTATGGCAGGATATTTTCGTGGAACTATCGACAAAGGTTTTGTTGTTTTAGTTGATTTGTTTTTGACCTTTCCTACATTTTTTCTTCTTTTGGCGCTTGTGAGTTATGTTAACGCATCAGCATGGGTTTTGATTGTAATTATATCTATAACAGGCTGGATGACAACAGCAAGGCTAATCCGTTCAGAGAGCTTTAGCATAACGTCTCAACCATATATAAAAATATTAAATATAGCAAAAGTAAGCAAAAGTAAGATACTTCTCAAATACTACGCGCCGCTTCTAGCACCCATCTACTTTGTTAGTTTTACATTTGGAGTGGGCGGTGCGATTTTAGCAGAGTCCGGACTTAGCTTTTTAGGTCTTGGAATAGTCGCACCGCAAATGAGCTGGGGAACCATACTTAGCAGCGGAAAAGATGTCGTAGAGATAGCATGGTGGGTTAGCTTCTTCCCAGGTCTTATGATATTTTTGGTTACATTCTCTCTTATAAACATCTCAAATTATCTTCAACAACTGACAAATAAAAAGCAGATACAAAACTAAAGAAGAGAAGGTTTTAGTAAAGGAGTTTATTTAAAAACAATCCAATACTAGTTATAATTCTAAATAAAAAATTTTGAAAATTTATGAGATTATTAGGAAATAAAAATGATTTTAATGATTGATAATTATGATAGTTTTACTTACAACATAGTTCAGTATTGCAAAGAGTTGGGGGCTAATCTTAAGATTATTAGAAATGATGAGTTGAGTGTTGAGGAGATAATAGCCCTAAAGCCTGAAAAGATCATCATCTCTCCTGGTCCTGCAACTCCTGATGATGCAGGTGTTACGCTTCAAGTGATAGCGCATTTTAAAGATAAAGTTCCTATTTTAGGCATCTGTCTTGGTCATCAAAGTATTGCACAAGCATTTGGAGCAAAAGTTGTTCGTGCCAAAAATATGATGCATGGCAAAACTTCTACCATTAGGCATAATAAAGAGTGTGAAATCTTCAAAGATATTCCCTCAGAGTTTATTGCAACAAGATATCATTCGTTGATTGTGGATAAAAAATCGCTTCCTGATGAGGTTGAACCGATGGCATATAGCATCGATGACAACGAGATAATGGCGCTTAAAATAAAAAACAAAGAGATTTATGGTGTTCAGTTTCATCCAGAATCAATTATGAGTCAATACGGACATGAGATGATTGAGAATTTTTTAAAGATATGAATATGAGGAACATCTTTTTCTTCATTATAGGATTAGATGCGCTGTTGCTTACATTGCAAATTAGTGAACTTTCCATTTCCTATAATGAAGCAGAGATTTTAAATGGGGATTTTTCATTTTTACAGCTTTTTATAAATAGTTCAATACTGTTTTTTGGGCAGAATGATTTTGCCCTGCGGCTTCCTATGATACTTCTTCATCTTTTAAGCGCAATGCTATTTTATAAAATATCCCAAAACTATGTGAAAATCCAAAGAAACAGAATTTGGCTGCTAATAGTTTTTATTCTTCTGCCAGGAGTAATAAGTTCGGCGGTAATTGTAAACAGTGCGGGCTTGATTTTGTTTGGCTTGCTTTTGTTTGTATATATTTATGAAAACTATTCTATAAAGTACAGCTATATTTTACTTCTTTTTTACATGCTTATTGAGAGTGGTTTTGTTGCTCTTTTTATGTCACTTATAATATTTTCGCTCTATAAAAAAAATATAAAGTTTCTTCTGTTTAATCTTGCGATGTTTTTATCATCGCTTTTTATCTACGGAATCGACACTCACGGCTCTCCAAAAGGTTATTTTCTTGATTCAATAGGAATATATGCTGCAATTTTTTCTCCGATTATATTTGTATATCTTTTTTATGTGCTCTACCGAAGATATTTAACCAAAGATTTTGATTTACTTTGGTTTATCTCAACCGTAGCACTTTTGTTCTCGCTTCTGCTCTCATTTAGACAACGTGTTGCCCTTGAGTATTTTGCGCCATACGTTATACTCTCGCTTTTTTTGGTGGCACAAACTTTTGAACACTCATACAGAGTTCGTTTGAGTATGTTTAGAAAAAAATATAAATGGGCATTTATAGTATCGCTTGCACTGTTGTTGCTAAACTCTTCTGCGGTCTTTTTTAATAAATATCTCTATAGTGTAGTAGGGGAACCAAAAAAACATTTTTCCTATAAAATACATGTTGCAAAGGAGTTGGCGCAAGAGTTAAAAAGTAGAGGGATAGAGTGTGTAAAGACGGATGCAAAGATGTCTGGCAGGCTAGAATTTTATGGTGTAACGAAATGCAACAATTATTTGCTTGAAGAAATCTCTGCTAATTCTACAAAACCCAGCAATGTAACGATAAGTTACAAAAATAGGATTGTTTACTCTGCTAATGTTACAAATATAAACACAAATTAAATCTATTCCTTACTTAGTCTTTATAAGTACCCTCAGATTGCTTTACATGTGATAATATTTCATAAATATTAAAAACAGGGAGTTGCAATGGCTCAAAAAGCGATTAGAGAATTTGACGCAAAGTCAATTTTGGCTAAGCATTGGGATAAGTATTTTCCAGGTTTTACTTATGCATATGAAACAGTTATGGTTCAAAACGGAACAGAACTTAAAAAAGCTGCAAAAGAAAAAACATGGTTAAAAGAAAAAACATTAGTTGCTAAACCAGATATGCTATTTGGTAAAAGAGGAAAAAATGGTTTAGTTTTATTTAAAGACGCTAAACCAGGTGATGTATCTTTAGCAAAAGCGACATCATGGATTGATGAAAAATCTTCTCAAAAACAATCTGTATATTTTTCATTTGAGGGCGATACTCCAACCGGCGAAGCAAAAGTAGATATGCTTACTTATTTTATCGTTGAACCATTTACGCCACACTCTCAAGAAGAGGAGTATTACATCTCTGCTACATGCGTAGGAGATGATGATGTTCTTTATATGTCGGCAGAAGGCGGCATGGAAGTTGAAGAGAACTGGGATAAAGTTGTAGAGGTTGCATTTCCAATTACGGCAACAGAAGAAGAAATAGCAGCAAAAATCAAAAAAAATATTCCAAAAGATGTTGCAAAGAACGACAAAGAGGCATTCGCCGAGTTTGCGATAGGCTTTTTCAAAGCTTACAGAGAGTTAAATTTTGCATATTTAGAAATAAACCCGTTTGTTCTACAAGGCAAAAGAGTTGAACTCTTAGATATGGTTGCAAAACTTGATGATACTGCCGGATTTATGATGAGAGAGCAGTGGGGCGAGGTTGAGTATCCTACTTCTTTTGGTATGGAAGAGAAATCTCCTGAAGTTTTAGCTATTGAAGATGCAGACAGCAAATCAGGTGCTTCATTGAAGTTGACTATTCTTAAGCCTGATGCTAGAATCTGGACTATGGTTGCAGGCGGCGGCGCTTCTGTTGTTTATGCTGATACTATTGCTGATTTAGCCGGCATAGAAGACCTTGCTAACTATGGCGAGTATTCAGGCGGACCGACCACAGGAGAGACAAAGTTTTATGCGGAGACTATCTTAGATCTTATGACAAGAAGCAAAGATGCTAAAGGCAGAGATAAGGTTCTTATCATCGGTGGAGCTATTGCAAACTTTACGGATGTTGCAAAAACATTTACGGGAATCATTCAAGCATTTGATAACTACGCTGATAAAATGAAAAAAGTCGGTATAAAAATTTATGTAAGACGCGGCGGACCAAACTATGAAAAAGGTTTAAAAGACATTAAAGAAGCCGCTGATAGACTTGGTCTTTATATAGAAGTTTATGGACCTGAAACACATGTTACCGACATTGTGCGTATGGCACTAGCAAAGTAAGGAAAAGAGATGGCACAATTATATACTAAAGACACACAAGCAATTTTTTGGAATAACAACTCAAGCGCTATTCAAAGAATGCTTGATTATGACTATACGATAAAAAGAAAAAAACCATCTGTTGCGGGCATTGTTGCTCCTACTAGTAGCTCTAAATTTGAGAAGTTTTTCTATGGTTCGGAAGAGATTATGATTCCCCTCTATAAAAATACTACAGAAGCTAAAGCTGCTCAGCCTCAGGCTGATGTGCTTTTAAACTTTGCATCTTTTAGAACGGCTTATGATGTTACTATGGAAGCACTTGAGCTTGGTGGTTTTAAATCTATCATGGTAACGGCTGAGGGTATTCCTGAGAGATTAGCACGTAAAATGAACGCAACAGCAAGAGCGAAAAAGGTAACTATTATAGGACCTGCTACCGTTGGCGCAATAGCACCGGGAGCTTTTAAAATAGCAAATATCGGCGGAACAATTGAAAATATCGTTCAGTCTAAACTTCATCGTGCAGGTTCATGCGGACTTGTAACTCGTTCAGGCGGTTTGTTTAATGAGCTCTCAAACATCATCGCTATAAATGCTGATGGTATCGCTGAGGGTGTTGCTATCGGCGGAGACAGATTTGTAGGTTCAGTATTTATCGACAATCTTTTAAGAATGGAAGCAAACCCTGCAGTAAAATATATGTTACTTTTAGGCGAAGTAGGCGGAACTGAAGAGTATAAAGTCATAGAAGCCGTAAAAAGCGGAAAAATCAAAAAGCCTATTATTGCGTGGTGTATCGGAACGATTGCTAAATATTATGATAGCGGCGTACAATTCGGTCATGCAGGCGCATCTGCAAATGGCGACATGGAAACAGCTGAGGCTAAAAACAAAGCAATGCAAGAAGTAGGTATTCATGTCCCAGCATCATTTAATGATTTACCAGAGATAATCAGCGCAGTTTACCATGAACTTCATGCTGAGGGAATTATAAAAGATATACAAGAACCTTCAATTAATGTTTGCCCAAGCGTTAGAAAGTCAAAGCAGTTTATCTGTACAATTTCTGATGACAGAGGCGATGAGGCACACTACTGTGGCTATCCAATAAGTTCAGTTGCAACGCCTGATACCGGTTTTACAATTGGTGATGTCATGAGTATCCTTTGGTTTAAGAAGCGATATCCAAGATGGGCAGTCGATTTTTTAGAAACTGTTCTTAAAACAGTAGCTGACCATGGTCCAGCAGTCTCTGGTGCTCATAATGCTAAAGTTACAGCACGCGCAGGAAAAGATGTAATAAGCTCACTAATCTCAGGATTATTAACAATTGGTCCTCGTTTCGGTGGAGCAATTGATGGTGCTGCAAAATATTTTAAATATGCAAAAGATAACAATCTTACTCCGGCGGAGTTTTTAAATCATATGAAAAAAGAGGGAGTTCCGATTCCAGGCATCGGACATAGAATCAAGTCTCTTAAAAATCCAGACTTGCGTGTTGAGGGATTGAAGAAATTTGCCGCTGCAAATTTCCCATCTACTCCACTACTTGATTATGCTCTGACTGTTGAGCAGTTAACAACATCTAAAAAAGAGAATTTAATCCTAAATGTTGATGGAACAATCGGTATTTTAATGGTTGACATGTGGAGAGCTTTAGGTTATAAAGATGAAGAGATAGATGTGTTTATAGATGCAGGCGCTCTTAATGCATTTTTCATTTTAGGTAGAAGTATTGGTTTTATTGGACATATTCTTGATGAAAAACGTCTTGCAATGCCAATGTACAGACATCCAATGGATGATATTCTTTACGACGTTCAGTTAGCAGAACAAATATAAATCTGTTTTTCTAAACTCAAGGAGAGCGTCCTCCTTGAGTATTTTACCACTTCCCATAATTTATTTCTATTCAACAATTTTTCATTTTTACATAGTTTTTGATATACTTGCTAGCAAATATATTTTATTGGATTAGTATGAAAAAAGCATTTACCATGATGGAGCTAGTGTTTGTAATTGTTGTAATAGGGATTTTAGCCGCAGTAATAATCCCAAGAGTAGGGTCAAATAAATTAAATGAAGCCGCTTTGCAAGTTATCGCTCACATAAGATATACACAGCATCTAGCGATGGTGGATGATAAGTTTGGTCAAAATACTAATGCTACTGTTGATTGGTATAAGAAAAGATGGCAGATTCAGTTCAATGAAACTCTTGAGGGTAAAAATGTGTGGGCATATACAATTTATAGGGATGAAACAACAAGTGGTAATGCTAATAGTAAAAAAGAAATAGCAAAAAATCCTCAAAATCCAAATCAGTATATGAGTGGAGGTGCTGCAGGTTTTATTAATCTAGATGATATAAAAAGAAATAAAAAAATGGCATTAAGAGAAACATATGATGTAACTGATGTTTCTTTTTCAAATTGTGGCTCAACAGCAAGGCGCATTACATTTGATCATTTAGGTCGACCACTCTTTGGTAACCCTAGCACTGCAAATAGCATATATGAAAGAGTGATAGTAAATAAAAATTGCACTATTAGATTGACGCATTCAAATGGAAAGACAGCAGACATAGCAATAGAGCCAGAAACAGGCTACACACATATACTATAAAATGGCTAGTTAAAAGCTAACTATTTTTAGCAAAAATCTACAAAGCAAAAACTTATCAAAAACTCTCTCACAGATTAAGAAACTATTAAGCAATACCTCCCTATAATTCCCCTCCACAAACAAAGGGACCTTGTAAAAGAGGAGTAGAGAGACTTCGAGTTGAAGCTTTTGAAATTGTTTGAGATCATTGAAAACTAAGCAAGTAAATAGACTGATATAACTATAC
>NZ_JALNZY010000116.1 GCF_023229105.1 Sulfurimonas sp. | reverse complement strand
GCAGCTTTTCTAGAAAAAAATGTGAATCAACGCTGCAGCAGATGTGAACTAGCATTTAAAATCTGTGGAGATTTTTTTCATGAACGAGTTTCAAAAATCTCAATAGAGTTGATTGCGTCTTGACCCTCAATGTCATCAAGAGTAGCAAAACTCTCAGCATCATCTTCTACAATAGCGCCAAATACGGTGTGAACACCATCTAGATGCGGAGTTGCTACAAAGGTAATGAAGAATTGGCTTCCACCTGTGTTAGGTCCAGCATGAGCCATAGAAAGAGCACCTCTTTTGTGCTTTGTTTTGTTTGTTTTTGTCTCACAAGGAATTGCCCAGTCAGGTCCGCCTGTTCCTGTTCCATGCGGACATCCGCCTTGAGCCATAAAACCAGGGATTACGCGGTGAAAACTAAGGTTATTGTAAAAACCAGACTCTGCTAAGTGTGCAAAGTTTGCAACTGTGTTTGGAGCCTCCTCAGGAAGCAGTTTTACCCAGATATCGCCTTTGCTTGTTGCTATTTTTGCCCATTGGAGTTTGTTTATCTCCTCTGCACTTAATTCGTATTTTCTTAGTTTTTTTCCAAACATGTATAGCCTTCATTTCAATATTTTTTTGCAATTATAGTCTAAATATTTTAAACAGATACTTTGTTGAAAAATAATAAGTGTATAATCGTGCCCATGAAAATAAAATCACTGTTTCAAAATATCAGCATAAAACAGGCAGATATATTTACGATAATTGTTGTTTTTTTGCTTACTATGGTTTTTGTTACGCTTCTAGTCGATGAGATGTACAATGACTATGAGAGGGCGCTTGAACATAGTTCTTTAGTTGAAAATAGGAACTTATCAGACTCTCAAACGCTAGAAGAAAAACAAAAAAAGTTAAAGTCTCTGCTTGTAAGGACAGCTCTTGCAATCGTTACGCTCTCTTTTATTTTATTTGCTATATTTTTGGGACTCAACAATCTTTTTAACAAATTTTTACAAAGAGATACACAAACCTTTTTAAATTTTTTCAAAAAAGCGGTTTACTCTGAAGAGCTACTAAATCCTGATGCGATATTTTTTCAGGATTTTAAGGAGATGGTCGGCTATGCAAATGAGATGGTTAGCAAGATAAATGAACAAAAAAAGAGTCTTAAAGAGCTTAATTTGGGGCTTGAAGAGAGAGTTAAGAAAAAAACGGCAGCACTTTTAAGGATAAATAAAAATCTTCAAGAGGAGAAAACCTTTTCACAGGATTTGCTAAGGGCGCAAAAAGAGTTTTTACGCTATACCGTACATGAGACAAACACCCCTTTGAGCGTTATTTTAACTAGTATGGAACTCTACTTAATGAGGCATCCAAAGGAGAGGCAACTCTCCAAAATAGAGGTCGCGGTAAAAAATATTTTTAGCATATATGATGATTTGAGCTATCTAGTAAAAAAAGATCATATTGAGTACAAAAAAAAGCCGATAAATCTAAATAATTTTCTAAATAGTAGGATAGATTTTTTTAGAGAAGTTGCCGAATTTTCACTTATAAGATTTGAGTATAATCCGCCAAAAGAGGAGCTGCATGTACATTTTAACGAGACAAAGCTCCAAAGAATCATAGACAACACCTTGACAAATGCAATAAAATATACGCTTCCAAACGAAAATGTGTATGTAAAGCTGGTTAAAAAGGGTACATATACACAGTTTTCAGTAAGTAGCAAATCAAAAATTATACAAGAGACCGATAAGATTTTTGAAGCTTACTATAGAGAAGAGCAAAACAGAGACGGTTTTGGGCTGGGGCTTAGACTTGTTAAGAGCATTTGCGATGAAGAGGGGGTTGAGGTGGAGGTTGCATCAGAGGACTCTATGACAACATTTAACTACAAGTTTAAGCTGATGGGGAGCTGATGAAGATACTGCTCTTAGAAGATGAGGTTATGCTAAATGAGTCAATCTGTGAGTACCTTGAGGGGGAAGGGCATCATATAGAGAGTTTTTTTGACGGACTTAATGCACTTGAGGCTATAAAAGATAGCGCCTATGATCTTCTTATTTTAGATATTACCGTCCCAGGGCTTGATGGACTCTCCTTTTTAGAGAAAATTCACGCCATGAAGATACATGTACCCGCGATATACATAAGCGCTTTGGTGGATATTGAGGATATTTCACGTGCGTATGATTTGGGCTGTAATGACTACCTGAAAAAACCGTTTCATCTTAAGGAACTCTCCCTTAGAGTAAACAGGATTAAAATCTTTGACACTACTCCAAGAGTGCATTTAAGACTCTCTAAAAACTACAGCTACGACCAAGAGCACTCCACTCTGCTTTTCAATCAAGAGACTCATGTTCTCTCAAGAAGACAATCCCAGATTATAGACCTGCTCTCAAGAAACAGAGGACGCATAGTCGATTTTGAACAGTTCCAAAACTATATATGGAGCGAGCAGATAGTTGATAATGCAACCATCCGAGCAGAGGTAAACAGACTCAAAAAAAACCTCAAAGAGGATTTCATCATCAACGTACGCGGCATGGGATACATGATAGACAAACCATAGTCACTTTTATGTGCTGTTTTAGTAATCATCTTTTGGTGTTGCTTCTTGAATAGTTTTGTAAAAATAACCGAGTCCTACTAACATAATGGTTGTTCCTATAAGTAGGTAAAAGGCTGAGAGCATTTTTGAAGTATCTTCAAGAGCAATTTTAAATACTACCATTAGTGTTTCGATGGAGAGTGCAATGATGATGGAGATGAGAAATTTTCCAAGGACTTTGTAGCGTTTATCTTCGGATTGGTGAAATGTTTGGTAAATTACTTCATGCTCAAAAATCTGTTTTGCTAAGTCATAGATGGCAAGTCCTAGCGTTATTGAGATTATCGACCTAAAAACATCATGTAAAAAGTCTGAACTTGAGAGCGAAAACATAAGTATTAAAAAGACAAATCCCCCATAAGCTATTAGAGCAACAGCAACAAGAGCAAGCAGGGTAGAACCAAAAAAGTAAACAATGCGTTTTGTTTTGTCATGAAAACTATTGTACTCGATAAGTTTTAAATCCTCTAAAAGATGTATTAGGTTGATGTCAAAAACATAGTAGGTAGAGTCTATGAAATGAACTAGCGAGAGGCTTGCTTTTCCTGTTTTGTGATGAATATATGGATTGGAGATGTAGATGTCGTTCTCATCAAGCTGAAGTTTTGTAAAATAGTGGCTTTTGTCACTTCCTATGAGGGATTTGTCGGACTCCTTTTTTGAGATGACTGGAGTTGTTTGTTTAAACTCTGAATTCACTCCGTAAATCAACTGAATATAGCGATGCTTTTCTATAATTTGCAAAGCTTCATCTATATAATTTTTTGGAAGACCCCTAATGAATGTTTTTAAATAGACATCTAAATTAATTTTTTGCGTTCTATAAGCATTAATAACTTCTTTCATAATTTGCACCTATTTTCATAATATATTAACTCTATGTAACGATTGTAGTCTAACTTTTTTAAAAACTTTTATAAAGGAAGTTGGGTTGGTTTTTTTTAAGCCAAATCAAATAATAGAATAAGTTACGATTTTACACACTAGGATAAACAATATAAGCTAATAAATCTTTTTATAATAAATGCTATGTTCATGCTATTTTTATGTTTTAGCATTAGAGAGTTTAATATACAAAAGGGAGAAAAAAGGATGAAAAAGCATATAGCCCTTAGCGTTATTGCTCTTGGATTTATTTCGACGACATCAGTAAGTGCGGCAGATGATTTAAGCAGTATGTTTAGTGAGGCGAAGGTAAGCGGTCAGATTAGAGAGTTTTCTATCTCTAGAAGTGCAGAGCTCTCAGCTGGAAGTGACTATACC
>NZ_JALNZY010000115.1 GCF_023229105.1 Sulfurimonas sp. | reverse complement strand
AAACCTTTAGGTTTTGCAATGGTTGCTTGCTCCTCCCGCTTGTTATCTGGCGCTGTGCGACAGATGACTAGTGGGTGTTCAACCCGCGCCCCCGTTATCCGGTCACGCAGTGAGCGGATAACTATTTATTCAAGCACATTATATAGATATTAACTTAAAAACACAAAAATAACTTACATAATAAATGTGTGTTAATTATAATAATTTAGTAAAAAATATGACAAATTGTAAATTTTTTTACTTTATAGAAAAAATTGCATATTATTCTTAAGTATATAGTGTGGGTTAAGTGTCTTACAGAGAAATAACACGCAAAAATGTTTGTTAATTGTTAAAAAAACTACATAACAAATATAATGTAGCTTAAACAAAGTGGATGACATGCAAGCAAGAAAGACTCTTTACAAAAACAGCAAATCATTATACTATTACCGCAAAAAAAATAGTGACAAAAGAAATATACAAAACCTTATATCTTAGGAAAAAATATGCAATATTTAATGGCAATAGACGCAGGAACTGGAAGCATACGAGCAGTAATATTTGATACTTTAGGTAAGCAGATAAGCGTTGCTCAAAGAGAGTGGACGCATCTTGAAGAGGAGGGTGTGGCTAACTCTATGAGCTTTGATTTTAAGGCAAACTGGGTACTTGCATGTGAGTGCATAAAAGAGTCGCTAAAGAGTGCAAACCTAAGCGGTAAGGATATAGTGGCTCTTAGTGCAACAAGTATGCGTGAGGGGATTGTTCTTTATGATAAAGACGGAGATGAACTTTGGGCAGTTGCGAATGTTGATGCTAGAGCAGGTAGAGAGGTTAAGTATCTAAAAGAGAACTTTAAAGGGATTGAAGAGGAGTTTTATGCGGAGTCGGGGCAGACTTTTGCTCTTGGTGCACTCCCGCGAATTATGTGGCTAAAAAATAACAGACCAGAGCTTTACGAGAGGGTTGTAAAAATCTCTATGATAGGGGATTGGATATTAGCACGACTTTGTGGAGTTATAGCGACAGATCCTAGTAACGGCGGAACTACTGGGATATTCTCCTTGAAAAATCGCAACTGGATAAGCGAGATGTCAAAAAGAGTAGGGCTTAAAGATGAGATATTTTCAGAAGTTTTAGAAGTCGGAACTCTTATGGGAAGCGTTACAGATAAAGCATCAAAAGAGAGTAGATTATCGACTAGTACAAAAGTAGTTATGGGCGGCGGCGATGTTCAGCTCGGATGTGCAGGATTGGGAGTTGTGGATATCGGGCAGGCTGCAATTTTAGGCGGCTCTTTTTGGCAACAAGTGGTAAATATAGACAAAAATACGCCTCCACCACTTGATATGAGCATCAGAGTAAATCCGCATGTAGTCTCTAATCTCTCTCAAGCAGAGGGAATAACCTTTTTTAGCGGTTTAGTTATGAGATGGTTTAGAGATGCTTTTTGTGACATGGAGAAGCTTGAAGCAAAAGAGAGAGGTGTAGATGTTTATACTATTATGGAAGAAAAAGCTTCAAAAATCCCCGTAGGTTCTTATGGTATTTTGCCAATATTCTCGGACTCCATGAAGTATGGCAAATGGTACCATGCGGCTCCTAGTTTTTTAAACCTTAGTATAAACCCAGATATTTGCAACCGTGCTTCAATGTTTAGAAGTTTGCAAGAAAACGCTGCTATAGTCTCAAGCATAAATCTCGATAAAATAAAAGAGTTTACAAATATAAAAATAGATGAAATTGTTTTTGCAGGCGGTGCAAGCAAGGGAGAGCTTTGGTCTCAGATAGTTGCAGATGTAACAGGATGCAGAGTCAAGATTCCTCGTGTAAGAGAAGCTACTGCATTAGGGGCTGCGATGGCTGCTGGCGTGGGTGTGGGGATATACAAAAGTATAGTTGATGCAGCGCGTGAACTTGTTGTCTGGGACAAGGTTTATGAGCCAAAGTTAGAGAATAAAAAAGTTTATGATGAGATAAAAATTAAGTTTGAAAAAGCTTACGAAGTCCAATTAAAGTTAGTAGATGATAATATTACGACTTCAATGTGGAGGGCACCCGGCCTATAGGTTAAAATTAAGGGGTGTTTTTCAAACTAGTCTGCGTGGCGAGAGTCTTGCGGGCTGATAATAACTCAAGGAAATATATGTATCTTTTTACAAGTGAAGTAGTTAGTCCGGGACATCCCGATAAGTGTGCGGATATTATCGCAGATAGCATAGTCGATAGATTAATCATAGGAGACCCGAAATCAAGGGTTGCATCAGAGGTTTTTGTTGCAGGAAAACATATCGTAATCGGTGGAGAGGTAACTTCAAAAACTAGAGTTACAACCGAAGATTATAAGAAAATTGTTCATGATGCGCTTGTAAACATAGGCTATGACGGGAATCCCTACTTTACAAAAGAGGAGTGTCTTCACCCAGAAGATATAGAGCTTCAAGTGCTTTTAAATGCTCAGTCTCCCGATATTAACCAAGGCGTTGACCAAGAAGACGGCGAGACGGGTGCGGGTGATCAGGGGATTATGTTTGGTTATGCTGACATTGAGACGAAAAACTACATGCCAAGCGCCATTACTTACGCAAGAGTTTTGATGGAAAAAGTTTATAACTTTGCAAAGCAAAATCCCTCAAAACTGGGGGTAGATATCAAAACGCAAGTGACAATGGATTACGGTAAAAAAGAGAATTTTGAGAAGTGCCAACCGCAAAAAATCCATACAATTGTAATATCTGCTCCATGTGTAAATACTATGGATATTATCAGCGTAAGAGCTTTGATACAAGATCTTATAGATGATGCTGGACTTCCAAGCGAGCTATACAATAAAAAAGACTGCATTATTCACATAAACCCGACGGGAAAATATGTTTCTCACTCATCCCTGCATGATTCAGGACTGACAGGGAGAAAACTAATAGTTGATAGTTTTGGCGGGTACGCACCTATCGGCGGCGGCGCTCAAAGCTCTAAGGATTATACAAAAGTTGACAGAAGCGGACTTTATGCGGCACGTTACATTGCTAAACATATAGTTGCATCAGGACTTGCAAAAAAGGCACTTGTTCAGATATCTTACGCAATCGGCGTTGCTCGTCCTACTTCTGTTGCAGTTGATACTTACGGAACAGTAATTGGCGGTTTGGATGATGATAAACTCTCAGAGTTTGTATTAAACAACTTCTCCCTTACTCCAAACTGGATAACAAAAAAGTTCAGCCTAGATAAACCCTCAAAAGATACATTTTTATATGCTGATGTTGCGGCTCGCGGGCAGGTAGGACAGAGTGATTATCCATGGGAACAGCTGGGTGATCTTGAGAAATTTGAGGTGTTAAAACAGTAGATGAATTTAAAAGATAAAATTTTAGCAGGGCAAAGAGTAAACTTCGAGGAGGCATTAACTCTTTATGATATGGACCTTTTTGACCTAGGCTTTTTAGCAGATACTATTCGTAAAAACAGACATGGCAAAAAGACATATTTTAATATCAACCGTCATATAAATCCTACAAATGTCTGTGCTGATGTCTGTAAATTTTGTGCCTACTCTGCGACGAGAAAAAATCCCAATCAGTACACAATGAGCCATGAGCAAATCCTAGAGATTGTAAAAGATATCGACTCTCGCGGAGCAAAAGAGGTTCATATTGTCTCAGCTCACAATCCAAATACCGGGCTGGAGTGGTACTTAGATATTTTTAAAAAGATAAAAACTGCTTATCCGCATCTACATATAAAAGCTTTAACTGCCGCTGAGGTTGATTTTCTCTCACGAGAGTATGGTAAAAGCTATGATGAGGTACTCGATTTGATGGTTGAAAATGGCGTGGATTCAATGCCTGGAGGCGGAGCGGAGATATTTGATGAGAAGGTGCGTGATTATATCTGCAAAGGCAAAGTAACCTGAT
>NZ_JALNZY010000054.1 GCF_023229105.1 Sulfurimonas sp. | reverse complement strand
CGTAGAGAACAGATTTGTCGGTATGAAGAGCCGCGGATGTTATGAAACTCCGGGTGGAACGATTATGTTAAAAGCACACCGTGCTATTGAATCTATCACGCTTGACCGTGAAGAGGCACACTTAAAAGATGAGCTAATGCCTAAATATGCAAAACTAATCTATAACGGTTTTTGGTTTTCTCCTGAGCGTGAAATGCTCCAAGCGGCAATTGATAAAACTCAAGAGAATGTAAACGGAACAGTAAAGGTAAAACTTTACAAAGCAAACGTAACAGTCGTAGGACGCGCCTCTGAATCTTCACTCTTTAACCCTGAATATTGTACCTTTGAAGAGGATGCCGTTTATGACCAAAAAGATGCGGCAGGATTCATCAAGCTAAATGCACTTCGTTTTATCATTGAAGGCAAAGCTAGAAAAAAATAACAATTAATCTCAAGGGAAAAGAATGAGTATAATAAAAATAGATATAAATTCATCTAAATTTCAAGCTGAACTAGAAAAAACCATTATATTTACAGATAAAGTAAATAAACTCTTTGGCTGGGTTTACAATCCACAAGAAGAGGTTAACGAGGGCGTACAGATGGGTCTTGCTAGAAACAAGATGATGTACGGCAAACGTTTTTGCCCATGTTTTATGGTTGAAGTTATTAATGATACGCCAAAGAGCGTAGAAGATAGAATCTGCCCATGCAAGCCGGCAATCGAAAAAGAGATTCCTGAGGATGGTGTATGTCACTGCGGAATCTACTGTACACCAGAATATGCACAAAATAAAAAAATAGAGATGGGAATGGAAGAGGCAGTTCACACCCACTCTCGCGGTTTAACTCAAGAAGAAGCAAAAATCCTGCTCAATGAAAAAGAGCTTGACGGGGATGAACTTACATCTCTTCTTGAAGCAAGAGAACTTGGCATGGTAAATTTTAAACTCGTTGATGTCCGCGAACATATGGAGTGGCAGATGGGTCACATAGAAGGAGCCGATAAGCTGGTTCCTACAAGCAGTTTTTTTGCGGCACTCGAAGATGCAAAACTAAACAAAAATGAAAACATTATTCTATACTGTCATGTCGGAAGCAGAAGTGCTCATTGTGCTAGAATTTTAGGCGATATGGGATATACAAAAATAGGAAATCTAACTTACGGAATCGTCTCTTATGGCGGCGAAATAGAGAGATAAAGGAAAAAAATGAAAGTATTATTAATAAAAGATGTTAAAACACTTGGCAAAGCAGGTGAAGTTAAAGAGGTAAAAGATGGCTACGGTCAAAACTTTTTAATCAAAAAAGGGTTTGCAAAACATGCAACTACCGAAATTTTAGAAGAACATAAAGAGAATGAAAGATTAGCAGCGGAAAATTTAAAAAAAGAGATTGCAGACTTAAAAGAGCTAGCTGCCAAACTTGATAAGCTAGAGATAGTTATCACTAAAAAAGTTGGACAAAACGGTCACCTTTTTGGCTCAATCACAAAAGATGAGGTAGCACATGCTCTGCTAGAGCAGCACAGCATTGAGATAGACAAAAAACATATTACCGACAAAGTTGCTATTAAAACAGTCGGCGAACATGACTTAGATCTTAAACTAGGTCATTCAATCCACGCAACACTACATGTGGACATTGTAGGCGAATAATGTTTGATGCTACTACAATTCTCGCTTACAGAGGTAAAAACAGAGCCGTAATCGGCGGTGACGGTCAAGTTACTTTTGGCAACAGCGTCTTAAAGGGTAATGCAACAAAAATCCGCACACTTTATAACGGAAAAATCTTAGCCGGATTTGCAGGAAGTACAGCTGATGCTTTTAACCTTTTTGATATGTTTGAGGATTTTTTAGAGGCGAAAAAAGGCGATCTATTAAAATCAGTAATAGCATTTTCAAAAGCTTGGAGAAAAGATAAAGTGCTTCGCCGTCTTGAAGCTATGATGATTGTTTTAAACAACGAACATATTTTTATACTCACTGGCAACGGTGATGTTGTTGAACCCGAAGATGGAGAGATAGCTTCCATCGGAAGTGGCGGAAACTTTGCAATATCCGCTGCACGTGCTCTGAAAAAACACACCCAGATGGATGAAGAAGATTTAGTGCGCCAGAGTCTCAGTATTGCAGCTGATTTATGCATCTACACAAACCATAATATAAAAACTCTTATACTAGAGGGGGAGAAGAAGTGAATTTGACGCCAAAAGAGATAGTCGAGTATCTAGACAGATATGTTATCTCGCAGCACAATGCCAAAAAAACAATCGCTCTAGCTCTTAGAACCAGATACAGAAGGATGCGTCTCTCTGCTGAACTTCAAAAAGATATTACCCCAAAAAATATCCTCATGATAGGTTCTACCGGTGTCGGCAAGACAGAGATTTCAAGGCGCTTAGCAAATATGATGAAAGTTCCTTTTATCAAAGTAGAAGCAAGCAAATATACTGAAGTCGGTTTTGTAGGACGCGATGTTGAGTCTATGATTAGAGATTTGGTTGTGGCATCTATCTCAATTGTAAAAGCCGAAAAAGAGGAAGAAAACAGAGAAAAAATTGAGAACTATGTTATAAATAAAATAGTTGAAAAACTTCTTCCCCCTCTTCCTTTTGGTGCAAGCGAAAGTAAAAAAGATGACTACCAAAGACTCTTAGAAGCGATGGAGAGCAGAGTTATATCGGGAGAGATGGATGATAAAATTATAGAACTTGAGATTGAAAAGATACATATAGAGTTTAACGACACAAATCTTCCTCCTGAGATGGCAAAAGTTCAAGAGTCTTTCTCAAAAGTTTTCTCCCAAATGAACAAAGAAGATAACAAAAAAGAGGTCAGCGTAAGGGATGCAAAATCTATCTTAAAAAGTGAAGCAAGTATAAAACTTCTAGACTCCACAAACATAAACGCAGAAGCACTGAAACGTGCAGAAGATGGCGGGATTATCTTTCTTGATGAGATAGACAAGATAGCAATCAGTGAAAAATCACAAGGCAGAAACGACCCCAGTAAAGAGGGAGTTCAGCGAGATTTGCTTCCTATAGTTGAGGGCAGCAGCGTTAGTACAAAGTATGGAGTTATAAATACCGATCATATTTTATTTATTGCAGCAGGCGCATTTCATCTTTGTAAACCAAGCGACCTTATCCCCGAACTTCAAGGAAGATTTCCACTAAGAGTAGAGCTTGAGTCTTTAACAGAGGAGACTCTTTATAAGATTCTTACTCAAACTAAAAATTCACTCCTTAATCAATATGAAGCACTGCTAGGTACTGAGGGAATGAAGCTTGTTTTTGAGGATGGGGCAATTAGAGCCATAGCAAAATTAGCACATCGTGCAAATGAAATCACAGAAGACATAGGTGCTAGAAGACTTCACACGGTTCTAGAGAAGGTGCTAGAAGATATAAGCTTTAATGCAGATGAGTATAAAGAGTTTATAGTTACTGAAAAATTAGTACATGAAAAGTTAGACATTATTGTTGAAAACGATGACCTCTCAAGATATATATTATAGGAAAAAATATGAAAAATGACGCTTTTACTGAAGAAACCAATGCAGGTTTTACTGAAGAAACCAATGCAGGTTTTGTTGCGCTAATCGGTCGTCCAAACGCCGGGAAAAGCACACTTATGAACTCGCTCTTAGGCGAAAATATTGCGATGGTCAGTCAAAAAGCCAATGCAACAAGAAAAAGATCAAATGCGATTGTTATGTATAAAAACACTCAAATTATTTTTGTTGACACTCCCGGACTGCACGAGAGAGAGAAAGTTTTAAACCAGTTTATGCTTGATGAGGCACTAAAAGCTATGGGAGACTGCGACCTTATAGTCTATCTAGCTCCTGTTACCGACAACGTAGAAAACTATGAAAAATTTTTAAAACTAAACAACTCTAAAATAAAGCACCTCATAGTTCTAAGCAAAATAGATCAGGTCTCTCAAGAAAAATTATTTAAAAAAATAGCACAGTACAACCAATTTTCAGATAATTTTGAAGCACTTATCCCAATGGCGGTGCCAAAAAAAGTGGGTCATGAGGATTTGCTTAAAACTATATCGAAGCTTTTACCGAAGTCGCCGTTTCTTTTTAACCCCGAGGATTTAACAAGTGAACTTGTTCGTGATATTTATGCCGGATTTATCAGAGAAGGCGTGTTTGAAAATGTTAGTGATGAGATTCCGTATGAATCCGATGTTTTGATTGAGAAAATTTACGAAGAGAAAAATATAGACAAAATTATTGCTACTATTATTGTAGAAAAAGAGTCCCAAAAAGGAATCATCATTGGCAAAGGTGGGGAGTCTATAAAGCGAATCGGGAAATATTCAAGAGAGAAAATTGAAGCACTTAGCGGTAAAAAAGCCTATCTGGATTTACAAGTTGTTGTTAAAAAAGGGTGGAGCAAAGATAAATCATATTTAAAAGAGGTTGGTTATAGTTCATGAAGTTACTACTGATTATATTTATTAGCTTAAATATCTATGCAAGTGATATATTAACTAGTTATAGAATAAACGGCATTACCCAAATTGAAAAAGAGATGGATCAAGAGTTGGCAAAAGAGGAGTATTGGAGCAGAATAGTAAAAGATAAAGATACGACTTTTGGTTATATAGAATCTTATGACAATGTTCTTGCATGTGATAAATCTGAGTCCGCCTTGAAGCTCTACTCACTTGATCAAAACAGAAGCTTTAGCTTCAAAAAAAAGTATGATGCTTTTACCGGTAAGCTAAAGGGCGATAAAGCAAAAGAGGGAGATTTAAAAACTCCAATAGGAATATACCAAATAACTCAAAAACTCTCAAAAGATACGAAGCTCGATCCCTTTTACGGACCTCTTGCCTTTGTAACCTCATACCCAAATGTTTATGACTCTTACAGAGGCAAAAATGGTTCAGGTATATGGATACATGGACTTCCCTCACAAGACAGAGACGAGTTTACAAGAGGTTGTATTGCTATAAATAACTCCAGCATAGAGTGCTTGGACAAAACCATAGATATAGAAAAAACTGTTTTAATAATTGATGAAACAAAAGTAAAACAAAATATCTCAAAAAAAACGCTCTCTTCTCTCTTAGCCCAACTCTACTCATGGAGATATAGTTGGATTTATGACGATATAGAGGGCTATCTCAGCTTTTATTCACCTTCGTTTGTAAGAAATGATGGGATGGACTTAGATAAGTTTAAAAAGTATAAAATCAGAGTTTTTAAAAAAGTTGAAAAAAAGACTATTTTATTTAATGACATAAATATTTTTCCATATCCAAATACATCAAATATTTATCAGATAAACTTTAAAGAGTTGTATAAATCTGACACATTCAAATTCACTGGAGATAAGACATTAATTGTAGAACTTGACAAAAATAATCAGATCCGTATATTAACTGAAAGATAAAAAGAAGCAGCAATGAAACACAACCTAGCAAAACTATTTTTTACTCTCTGCCTATGCCCTCTTCTTTTAAATGCAAATGTTCAACTTCTTAAAAAAGAAAATGCCGATTCAAACACTACCCTTCTTGTTATCGGAGGCATTCACGGCGATGAACCGGGTGGATATTTTTCTGCATCAATCCTAGCAACCCATTACAAAATAAATTCAAATAACTTATGGATAGTACCTAATCTAAATAAAGATAGTATCCAAAAAAATGATAGAGGCATTTACGGAGATATGAATAGAAAATTCGCCTTGATAAAAAATGACGATAAAGATAGAAAAATCGTTGAAGAGATCAAGGAGATAATTACACAAAAAAATGTCTCTTTAGTCTTAAACCTACACGACGGCAATGGCTTTTATAGAAAAACAGACAAAGGGAATATCTTTAATCCCAACGCTTGGGGGCAGACTTGTGTTATTGATCAGTGTGATTTAAATCAGACGCAACCTTTTGGAAACTTAAACACCATAGCGTTTGATGTAAAAAATAGAATAAATAAGAGATTGATAGAAGACCATCATACATTTGATGTAAAAAATACCAACACAAAATTTGACGATGAAGCAATGCAACACTCTCTTACATTTTTTGCAGTTACGCACAATAAACCCGCCTTTGCAATAGAGAGCAGTAAAAATCTACCATCTCTATCACAAAAAGTTTTTTATCACCTCCTTGCAATAGAGGAATTTATGAAAATAATGGAGATAGGCTTTACAAGAGAGTTTGATTTGGATGAGAAAAACATAGCAGCAATACTTCAGATGCACGGTGATTTAAATATAAATGACAATATTTCTATTAATTTAAGTAACTCAAAAAAATCTTTAAATTTTATCCCGGTAAGGGCAGAGGGTAATGTATTTACATTCTCTAATCCGCTGGGAAGCATCGCTAAGGAGGGTCGTAACTTTGTTGCATATATAGGTAACGAAAAGGTTGTGACTCTAAATCCGCAATATTTCAAACTAAATCAGACATGTACAGATAAATTTGACATTATTATTGACGGAGTAAAAGAAACTTTAAAGAAAACTTCAGATATTATTGTAAATACCAATTTTAACATTATCAAACAAAGTGATTATCGTGTAAACGTAATTGGTTTTACGGCAGAAGGGTTGATTGACGAAAGCGGCATAAATATAGAGCTTAAAGATTTCGACAAAAGATTTTCTATCGATACGAATAACAAAGTTTATAGGGTTGAATTTTATAAAAATGATGACTTTTGTCATATGTCAAAAGTTTATTTTATACAGGAACATAAAAATGAGTAAAAAAGAACAACACTCTTTCTCTAGCGTACTCTCAATAAATCCTTATAAAGGTACTTATGTAAATGCAGTTTCAAACTTTTTAAATGAAACTACTTCCGCTGCATACTCCAAAAAACAGTATGTCATCTCCTATCTAAATACAAAAAATTTCATAAATAGTCACATTGCAGTTAGCAAACACATACCCAAAGAGGATCTGTATGATGCTATCTACAATAAAGCTTATGACGAACTAGGTCTTGATCAAGCTATCATATATCAAATACAATACATTGAGACTTTTAATATTTTAGATGAAAATAACAGAAATTTTCATATCTTTATTATTGATCCGGCAATAATTGATGATGTTTTTAAAGATGTAATAGAGAAGGTAAAATATATAGACTATATTATACCCTCTGCTCTTCTATTAAAATCACTTTACTCTAGGGATATCATAAATAGTAGCGGGGTTCACTGTTTTGTCTATTTTCAGGAAAATGACACATTTATCACTATATATAACGAGAGAAATTTTGTATATACAAAATCTATAAATTACTCATTTTTACAAATGCATGAGAGATTTTGCGAAATTTATGGAGAGATGATAGAGTATGAAGAGTTTATAAACTTTCTCTCAAATGAAGACCTCAAGACTACAGAGAGTGTTTATAAAACACATATTATCAAACTTTATAAAGAGATATTTGCAAATATAAATGATATTTTAACATATGTGAAAAGAGCTCTGGATATTGATAAAATAGAGTGCTTATATATAGATACACAACTTAAATCTTTTATTAAACTAGATGAAATGGCTGAAGTTGAGCTTAGTATTAAATGCAGCAGCTTCAATTTCGACTACGGACTCAAGAGCAAGGAGAGTCATGTAGATCATCTTCATTCACTCATGTATATATACACTACTCTTTTAGAGAAAGATAGATATGAGTGTAACTTTACCGTATATCCCCGCCCTCCGAAATTTATAAAAAGAGAGAGTGGTCGCGCAAGCTTACTTGCTGTTGCTTCACTTGTACTTGCTTTTATATATCCTGTGACTTACTATACTCTTACCTATGCTCAGTCGCTGCAATATAAGCTGTTAGAAGATGAGTATAAGAATGTTCATAATATTAAAATCACAAGGGAAGCTATCGTAAAAAACAGAGAAGCTGACCAAACAAAAGTTTCAACACTTCTTGCAAAAGAGGAGCAAGAGTATGTCGAAAAGAAAAATACTCTTATAAAAATTCATGACGTTAAAGTAAACTATCCCATGAAAGCTGAACTTGTGCATAACTTAACAAAAGATCTAAATAGCTACAATGTAAGACTTGAGTCTGCTCTGTACTCACAAGCGCAAGAGAGTGAAAAAAGTAGTAGCCTTATAAAAGAGCTCAAGCTCGGGCTGGTATCTACTAATGATAAAAAAATTACTGATTTTATTAAGTACCTGACCAAAGTTTATAAAGACAAGTTTCACTTCTCAATAGAAGAGATATCTTATGAGAAGGAAACCAAATTATATTTTGGTGAACTAAAGGTAAACTTATTATGAATTTCAAATTAATAATAGAAGAAACCCTACAAAGAGTTGACAGTTTTTTTAAGAAAAAATCTCAAAAAGATACATATATGGTATATGCTATGATTGTTGTTATTTTTTTCTTTATGGCTTATCCATTTTATGATTTATCCATGAATGAATTTGAAACTACTAAGAAAAAAGTTCAGGAAATAACGACAAAAATTGAATCAGATAAAATTTATCTCAAAATCAATACTGAAGCAAAAGTAGCTATGCTTGCTCAAAAGACTAAGGGACTTGAGGCTGAGCTTATTACTCAAAAAGAGAAAAACAGCTACATAAAAGAGAAAATAGAGTCCATATCCTCACTTATTTATGATGAAAGAGCATGGGGAGAGTACCTTAACTCTATATCAATAAATGCTAAAAAGCATAATATCAAGATAGTTAATTTTGCTAATAGTTACGCTAAAAATAAGGAGTCTGCTTTTGGTCATGTTTTAGATATTAAACTTGAAATTAAAGGTGCTTATTTAGATACAGTAAAGTTTATAAACTCTCTAGAACAGAGTGAACTAGTTGTCGATGTGCATGACTTTAACATAAAAGCTCAAGATGCACTAAATACAAATCTTGATCTTTCAGTTTGGGGGATTACTTACTAATGAAAACAACATTAATAATATTACTTACAATTTTTCTAAGTAACTCTCTTTATGCCGATGAATTAGAGTGGGTAGATGAGCAGATAGAAGCGATTAAGCCCCCAAGAAAAGGCATCAAAATAACAACAGTTGCAGATCCCTTTATCTTTTTAGAAAAAAACCGACCTCAGGAAAAAAAAGGCTCTAAGCAGACTCCTGCAACCATAAAAAATGCAGCACCTTCAAAAACAGATGATACTGCCAAAGCAGATGAGGAAACTTCTGTAAAAAAGAGTTTTGCTCTAAGTACCATTATCAACTCATCGGCTATGATTGACGGAGATTGGTACAAGGTAAGTGACAAGATTAACGGATATACGCTAACAGACATAACCAAAACAACAGTGACTCTAAAAAATGGCACCAAAGAGATTACCTTATCAACAGTTAATAAAAATCAAAATTTAAAATTTAAAAACAAGTAGGGCAGATTCATGAAACTTATAAAAACAACAATTTACTCAACTCTTTTAACGCTTCTATTATCCGTTAATGCATTAGCTGATTGTTCCTATGAACTCTTTAGCATCAGTTCCACGAAAAACACTAAAATAATAGACTTTATAGAGCAGCTTAGTGATGAGTGTGAATTTAGTATTATTGTGACCGATCCGAATGCGCAAGAGTTTTTAGATAACTCATTAAATAAGACAAACTTAAATAATCTAACCATAGACGAAGTCTTAAATCTTGTATTAAAAGAAAATAATCTTTCATATACTCTTGAAAACAATATTTTAAAGATTTCCTATCTGCAGACAAAAATGTTTAATGTTGACTATATTCTCTCACAAAGAAAGAGTGAATCAAAAACCAATATAACTCTCTCCTCAGAAGGTGCCGGTACTTCTTCTACCATGAGAAGAACCACTACCAATACGGCCAATGCAGAGGATAAAGGCGGTGGATCTGCAGGTAAATCAGGTATGAATATAAATAGTTCGGACGAAGTAGAGTTTTGGCACAATCTTGATATAGAGTTTCAATCTGTTTTAAATAGACCTCAAGACGTTTACATTGCACAACCTCCAATCATTAACAAAAACGCAGGAATCATTACAGTTACTTCTACTATCAAGCAGATGCAAAGACTAGAGGAGTATCTTACAAAATTACAAGACAAAGTACAGCTACAAGTTTTAATAGATGTTCAGATTCTCTCCGTAACCTTAAGCGACGGAAAAACTACTGGGGTCGACTGGTCACAGCTTTATAAACTTCAAAATATTGATTTGGGTTTTAATTACATCAGCAAAAATAATCTAATTGAATTAACCAACGATGGCGGCATCTTAGGGACTACAACATTTGACACAATGGGAGAACAAGCTGTTAATAACGCCCACGCATTTCAGTTATCCGCAAAAGGGAACTTAAACGAGGTAATAAAGTTTCTTAAAACTCAAGGTGACGTAACTTCTATATCAAATCCAAAAGTTTTAACACTTAACAATCAAGCGGCACTAATTACTGCCGGAACAGAGTATTTTTATAAAATCATAAGTACCGAGACTCTCTCTGGTACTACAAGCGGAACTCAAAGTACGAGTGAGGATCTTCAATCAGTTTTTGCAGGTGTTTTACTTGATATTACACCTGAAATCTCTGATGAGAATATGATAACACTAAAAATAAACCCTTCCCTCTCAGAAACAGCATCAGATATATCTCTTGTTGATGCATCAGACAGAACTATGCCGCCGGACCTTCGCAGACGTCAACTCTCTTCTGTTGTAACCGTAAAGGATGGAAATCGTATTATTTTAGGCGGTCTAATTAATACAAGCAATAACGTCCGTATGAACAAAGTTCCTATTTTAGGAGATATCCCTATAATAAACTATCTATTTAAATATGAAGATAGACAAAAAATTACTCAAGAGCTTGTAATTGTTATTGAGCCTCATATTGTTCGCAAAGATGATAAAAAACTATCATTATCAGACCTAGGATATGAAGGACTCTCAGAAAATGTTTTACTTAATGCTAAGAAAGCAAACTTATCTCCATTAAATAACCCAAGAGAGGTAAATTGAAACCTAGCATCTATGAAGACTCAAGGGATGTTTTTTTAGATACAGTTGATGCTAAAGATTACATCCAGCTTGAGAGAATCTCCACGATTTACCAAGTCTTAAAAGACTCGATAAAAAAACCATTTAAAATGGTGCTTTTATATGGCAAGCCAGGTACCGGCAAGAGCATGTTCTTATCAAAACTTCATGAAAGTATTGCTTCTGAACAAAAAGCCTACCTTTACAAAACACCTATTCTAGATGAGAGTGAATTTTATAAAACACTTGCGCAAGATCTCTATGAAATCAGGTATGACGGTGAGTTAAACTTTACGCAGTTTATGAGAGTAGTAGAAAACAGAGAGCTTGTAGAGGCAATAGTTCCTGTTATTATGCTTGATGAAGCCCAATTATACTCCACAATTATGATGGAAAAAATCAGACTTCTCTCAGATACAAGGAAAGTAAAATTTGTCATCGCTCTTCATAAAACAGAGAAAGAGGACATTATTGCAAAAGAGCACTTTCAGACAAGAATTTGGGAGAGCATAAAACTTGAAAATGCTCTCCCTTCAGAGTTAAAAATATATATTCAAAAAAAACTTATGAAAGCAAATTGTATTGATACCGCAAGTATGTTTACTCCAAAATCTATAAACCTCATCCACAAATTAACAGATGGAAACTATAGAGACACAAATAAATTAATCTATACACTCTTTGATATATATCACTATTATGCACAAAACACTCCAAATAAAATAAAAAGAAATGAGATTTCAGCAAAAATAATAGAGATGGCTGCAATCCATACAGGATTAATAAATGCTTAATATTCATGAACTAGAAAATAAACACAAAAAATATAAACTAAAATCTTTTGCTCCATACCTAGTAATTTTACTAAGTATTACTATTGTTCTTATCTCAATATTATTTTTCTTACTATATGATTTAGGCTCAAATACAGAACTTAATAAAAGTGAACAAATTGCACAAAAAGAAGAGTCTCAAAGAGAAGAGAACAGTACAAGCAACCTAACTCAAGAGAAAAATGAGACTCTCCAAAAAGAGATTTCAATACCAGAGATAGTTAAAGAAGTGCCCAAGACTGAAGAGGTAACCGAAGCAATACAGAAAAAAGTTCTATTGTCGCCATCTCTTAACTTTATAAAAAGCATAGAGTCGCAAGCACCAATATACAAAGAAAAAGTTCATAAAACGGCTGCCATTGTAGAGCAACAAATAAAAAAGCCTATTCAAAAAAAAGAAGAGATCTTGCTACCGGCTGTAGAGGAGGTCAAAGAGTCAATGGCTATAGTAGAAAAAACCGGCTCTATTGACATAAAAAGAAGGGATGAGGAAGTTGACATTAAACATGTTATTAAAAGATTCAATATTAATCACAATCCTGCTTTGAGTCTTTTTGTTGCAAAAAAATACTATCAATTAGAAGATTATGAACAGGCATATAACTATGCTTTGGCAACAAATGAGTTAAATAACGATATGGAAGCAAGTTGGATTATTTTTTCAAAATCACTTGTTAAGCTTGGCAAAAAAGAGATGGCGGTTGAGACTCTTAAAAAATACATTAATTACTCTAGTTCATCACAAGCAAAGCAGTTGCTAGATGAGATTTTATCAGGAAAATTCAAATGAAAGCACTATTATTAACCATGCTCATAGCAGTAAGTCTGTTTGCTGATGCAAAACAAGAGATGCTCGGGCTTTTTCAAAACAAAGAGTATAAAGATGCATGTAGTATCGGCTTTAAGAACTTTGCAAAATATTCAGCAGATGAGGAGTATATCTCTTTATACGCTTTTGCTTGTTTAAATATTGATTATATAGATAGATTATCCGTGCCCATTACCATACTTAAACTCTCTCCCGAGTCAAGAGCAAACGCGGCATACTTTTCGATAATATTTATGCAAAAAAAGCTTCTATATCATGCTCTACTTGATGATTATGATATATCGTCACTTAATCTGCCTACAACTGATTATATTTTGTCAAAAATTTTTGATTTTTACACTAAACTTGAAAAAAAAGAGCCACAAGAGTTTTATATTTTTGAAGATGAAAACGACAATCAGTTAAAGTATAAGTTGTATATTTTAAAAGACGATAAAATAGACAAGATGGTTATTGAAGAGCTTCAAAATTCAATTAGTATAAAAAAACATATCTACTGGTAGGAGGCATTATGGACAGAATAACATCAGATTTACTGGCTAACGGCTCCATCATGAAGAGTCAGGTCGACAGGCTTATAGCTAAGGGTCTCGACACCAACTTGATTCTTAGGGATATTACAATCTCTGGATTTATGACCATGGACAGACTTATCAGGTTTATAGTTGATAAGATACAAAACGGTGAATATGATCTCTCTATAATCGACAACTACGACTATATTAAAGAAAAAGATGTTCTTCTTAAGCTTGCCCAAAAACAAAATCTTCTTTTTCTAGATTTAGACTCCATAGATATGGATTATAGACTTATAGAAAAAATCTCTCTTGCTCAGCTAAAAAAATATAACGCACTACCGGTATCTGAAGATGATTTAAGTATAACAGTCGTTTTTTGTGATCCTCTGGATATAAAAGCCCATGAAACAGTCCAAAG
>NZ_JALNZY010000075.1 GCF_023229105.1 Sulfurimonas sp. | reverse complement strand
AACAGATTCAATCATATCTATTTAAAGTTGAGATAAAAGATAGCGTAAAAGGTCTTGTGAAAAAGATTAGGGAGGAACTAAACTCGATAAGCTCTATAGATGAGCAACAAGAAGCTTCTTCTATATTACTTCTGATTGATGTTATACTAAACTCTTGTATTAAAAATCGTGCCAGCGATGTACATATTGAACCCACAGAAAAAAACTGCGTAGTACGAACAAGAATAGATGGAAAATTGACAGAAATATTTATTTTTGAAAAAGATATCTATCCCCCTCTAGCATCAAGGTTGAAACTTCTCTCTAATCTTGACATAGCCGAGAAAAGAAAACCTCAAGATGGCAGGTTCTCCACACTAGTAGGATCAAAAGAGTATGACTTTCGTATATCTACTCTCCCTATATTGTATGGCGAATCCATAGTTATGAGGGTTCTTGACAAACAAAAAGCTCTCGTAAAACTTGAAGATGCCGGAATGGACAGCATTAGTTATAATAAATTTATAAAAGCACTTAAAACGCCTTATGGCATCATACTCGTTACCGGTCCAACAGGAAGCGGTAAAACAACAACGCTGTACGGTGCCTTAAACGAGCTTAGAAATGTTGAAGATAAGGTTATTACGGTTGAAGATCCTGTTGAGTACAGAATGAATCTTATTCAGCAAGTTCAAGTAAACCCAAAAGTCGGTCTTACCTTTGCTGCTGCTCTTAGATCTATACTTAGACAAGATCCCGATAAAATTATGATTGGTGAGATTCGTGACTCAGAAACACTTGAAATAGCTATAAAAGCTGCACTAACAGGACACTTAGTTATCTCTACTCTTCATACAAACGACTCTATTAGTGCGATTACTCGTATGATAGATATGGGAGTTCCTTCCTATCTCATCAGTGGCTCTTTAGTTGCAATACAAGCGCAAAGACTTGTAAGAAAAATATGTAAAAACTGTAAAGTTGAGGAAAAAATTTCAGCAGCAGGTATAGAGGAGATAAGACACCTTGTGCCGGAAAATAGTAAGTTTTATACAGGAGTTGGCTGCAAAGAGTGTAATGCCACTGGATACATGGGAAGAGAGATGATTTGCGAGGTTTTAATCGTCAATGAAAAAATAACATCTCTAATTGCAAAAGGTGCATCTATTGAGGCGCTGCATGCTCAAGCTCTTGAAGATGGCTTTGTAGGACTACTTGAAAACGGCATCAATAAAGCTCTTGATGGCATCACAAGTTTAGAAGAGGTTTTAAGGGTGGCAAAATAATGAAGTACTTTGTAGCAACTATCCTGATAAAAGGTAAAAAAGAGCAGATTGGAATGTATGCTGAAGATAGAAAACATGCTAATGAGCTAACCAAACTAAAATACTCAGGAATTTTAATAAAAATTGCTGAAGCAGAAGAACCGCTAGAGGTTCAATTAAAAAGGCTTAAGGATAATCTTTTTAGCAATATTAAGAAAAGAAAGATTAAACCTGATGCTCTTATTGCATCGATTAGACAATTGGCAGTTATGACTAATGCCGGCATCTCTATCTATGATTCGCTGAATGAAATTGCAAAATCCACGCAAGAAAAAAATTTAAAATTGGTTTTTAGTAAGCTTGCAGAAGATATTAACTCAGGTCGCTCCCTCTCAAAATCAATGGAAAATTTTCGTTTTGAGCTTGGCAACTTAGCTATTGCAATGGTTCAGCTAGGTGAAAAAACAGGTAACCTTGATGATGCACTCTACTCTCTTGCTGACATGCTAGAAGAGATTCGAGCTAATGTAGTAAAGTTCAAAAAAGCGATGGCATACCCTAGAAATGTAATGGTTGCCATGGCTGTTGCTTTTACCATTTTAATATCTTATGTTGTTCCTAATTTTAAAACAATGTTTGAAAAGTTAAATGCCGAGTTACCGCTACCAACACTCATCCTACTAAAGCTAGAGCATCTTTTTAACAATTACGGACTATACGTACTTGCTATTTTGATTATATCATTTGTAATATTTAAATATTTAATCAATAATAACAAAGATATTAGGTTTGGCTGGCATAAAGTTTTACTAAAAACATATCTAATAAAAAAAATCATCATGTTTGCGACGCTTAATCGTTTTACACTTGTATTTTCAGAACTGGTTCGTGCAGGTATTCCTATAGCTGAAGCTCTTGATACTTCAATATCTATGATAGACAATCTTCCGCTAAAAGCAAAACTTTCATCAGTAAGAACATCAGTTGAAAAGGGTGCCGCATTAAATGAAGGTCTAGCAGACACAAAACTATTTGAAAATATGATTATTCAAATGATTAGTGCGGGCGAAGAGAGCGGCACACTAGATACTATGATAAAAAAAGTAGCAGAATATTACAAGATGAGATTTGATGCAATTATTGACGGGCTCTCAGAAGCAATCGAGCCTATCATGTTATTTATTCTAGCTTCTATGATTCTCTTACTTGCACTTGGAATCTTTCTGCCGATGTGGGATATGGGTAATGCTGTTACAGGTGGCAAATAGAAGAAATTCTACTCCCTCTGTAAGCCTCTTTTATTAGAACATTCATTACGCTATATTTGTAAATATTTTTTGAACATCCTCATCATCTTCTAACTTATCTAAAATCTTATCTATACTCGTTTGCTGCTCTTGTGTGATTGTAATCGGGGAGTTTGACATTCTTTCCAAATTTGCTTTTGTAATCTCAATGCCCATACTCTCTAGAGCGCTATTTAGTGCGCCAAAGCTTGTGTAATCACCGCTAACGATAACAACACCATCTTCTGCTTCTATCTCCTCTAGTCCTGCATCAATTAACTCCAGCTCAAGTTCCTCTAAATCCATGTCATCTTTTAGAGGAAATTCAAACAGCGCTTTTCTATCAAACATAAACTCTAAAGAACCTTTTATAAGCATCTCTCCACCATGTTTTGTGAGTATATTTTTTATATTTGCAACCGTTCTTGTATTATTGTCCGTCATACACTCTATAAAGAGTTGTACTCCATGTGCGATTTTTCCCTCAAAACTAACCTCAAGCATACTTGCAGTATCTTTTGCCGTTGCTCTTTTTATTGCTGCTTCAATATTGTCTTTTGGCATATTTTCAGCTTTTGCATTAATAATTGCTGTACGAAGTCTTGCGTTCATATCAGGGTCACATCCACCCTCTTTTGCAGCCATTGTAATAATCTTTCCAAGTTTTGGAAACAATTTTGACATGGCCCCCCATCTTTTTAATTTTGATGCTTTTCTGTACTCAAAGGCTCTTCCCATCTTCTTTTCCTCATATTTTTTATATACTATTTCTATTTATATTGATTATAAAATCAAAAGTGTATTATACCAAATCCACCTAAGCATACGTACATTATGCAACGCATCAGGGAGTTGATTTGGTATAATAGCTAATTAAATTATACAAGGTATTTAAATGCAGCTCGCTTCTAAGATAAAACACTACTTATTTAATGCATTCCGTGAACTGTTTGTTTATAACCATAACTCCTTAGAATTTCGTGCAAAGCTCCTTGCACTTATCCTCTGCGCCAATGAAAATATAAAAGAAGATGACTTCTTAATTATTAAAAAAATTGGCATGAATATATATATAAATGATGACGAAAGAGCAAATCTTTTGATGTTAAACACTAAAGAGCTTGTTAAAAAAGTAAGAGAAAACAACGGCTTAGATATTGATACTCTTGTTTTAAATATTCAAAAAGAGTTAAAGCTTATGCCAAGATATGCCAAAAAAATAGATATTGAACCGCTAAAAGAGCTGCTTTTGCTTTCACATGACAGAGATGTTATCTCATACCAAGAAAATATGATAGAGTTTTTACAAACTCTAAAAGATGAAACCCTGCATGAGAAAGAATCGCAAATAGCAAAAGATGAAGGGAAGATAATATAGAGTCTAAATATTAAACTTCTCTTTATCAAAAAAAGTATCTACAGAGATATTTTTAAACGCAGCATTTAAGCTTGTAAAAAGCGAGGGAAACTCTTTTTCCATCTTAGATAACATCTCCTTTGTATCTGCTCTTGCATGCGGCATTTTTACATCAAATCTCATCGACGGACACGCTTCATCCCCAATAGTCACAATATCATTATCAAGCACAAATGCTGCTAATTGACGCTCCCGCATCTGTATCAAAGGGCGTATGACAATCAAACCATTTTCTGCTCTATATTTTGGTGCAAGTGAGCGCATCTGCCCATTGTAGATAAAATTCATAAAAAAACTCTCTGCAGCATCATCCATATGATGTCCAAGAGCAACTTTATTACAGCCATGATTTTGTGCTGCACTGTAGAGGGAACCTCTTCTCATGCGTGAAAAAAAACTACAAAATGAGGAGTTTTTTCTAATTTTTTTACCTGCTAAATCATAAATTTGCGTATCATGAATAACATGAATAATCTCATGCTCCCTGCAGTGCGCAATAAGTTTGTCAAAATTTTCACCCATCCCGTATGAAACAGTGACTGCGATAAACTCAAATTTAAATGGTGCTCTGCGCTGTTGCTCTTTTAATGCGTGAACTAGAGTTAGTGAATCTTTTCCGCCGCTTAACCCCACCAATATCTTATCGCCCTCTTCTATCAGACCAAATTCAGCATTTGTTTTTCCAAGCTTACTCATAATTTTTTTAGATAATTTAATCGACATTTTAAGCTCCTATTGTCTGAGCGTGAGCTTTACGCTGAGTATATATGTTGTATGCAATTTCAAAGCATATAACAAAATATAACGTTAGCATAGTAAAATGAGCTTTGTTCATTTCGCGTTCTAAGATGCAAGGACAATTCTGTCCACCATTTTCATAACAAACTCAGCACTCTCTTTAGCGCTGGTATCTAAAAATTCATCAAAGCTAAAGCTTGCATCCATGTCTGCGGCATCACTAATGGCTCTGAGTATAAAAAAGGGAACATTTAAAGCATTGCAAACTACCGCGACACTTCCACCTTCCATCTCCAAAGCATCAGCTTCAAATGTAGCGCCAATCCAGTTTTTTCTCTCTTCATTTGCCACAAACTGATCACCTGTTGCGATAATCCCCTCCTGCACGCTTTTACCCATACTTTTGGCGACCTCTTTGCTCATCTTTATCATCTCTATATCCGAGTTAACAAAAACAGCTCCCTCGGGAACATAGCCAAAAGGATGCCCGAATGCCGTAATATCCAAGTCATGTTGAGCAAGTTTTGTAGCAACGATTAAATCTCCAACTTTAAGAGTAGGAGATATTGCTCCAGCAACTCCTGAAAATAGAAGCTTTGTTGCTCCAAAATGCTCAATCATAGTTGTAGCAGTCAGAGTTGAAAAAACTTTTCCTATTTTAGAGTACGCTATTACCAGCGCAACACCTCTATATGTTGCCTCATAATATCTATTTCCCGCATACTCTACTGTTTTATACGAGCCTACCTTTTCAAGTATTGGAGCGATCTCCTCAGGCATAGCCCCCATAATTGCTATTTTCATCTAACTCCTTATCTTTCAATATTTTTACTCTTTTTATTTATACACTATTTTTGCATCATAAAACTTATAGATGTAGCCTCTTCCAAATTTGAGCGATTAAGCCTAGGCAGTCTAATCTTCGTTACAAATTTTCTCTACAACTTCTAGCAGTGATTTCATGTCTGAAACAGTATAAGTCTCAAGGTTTGGAGCGATTCTTTTGTTTAACCCTTTAAGCGTTGCCCCATTTCCAAACTCAATTGCAATATCTACGCTATCGGCAATTGCCAAAATTGACTGTTTATATTTTACTGGTTTTATAAGTTGTTCAGTTAAAAGTTCGATTGCTTTATCTTTAGTAGAGTATCCTGTCGCAGTAACATTTGAGATGACAGGAGCTTCAAAATTATCCTCAATCATCCCCTCCATTAAACTCTTAAGTGGAATTTGTGCAGGAGATAAAAGCTCACAATGGCTAGCTACTGACATGTTTAGAAGAAGTGCTCTTTTAGCACCCGCATTTTTAAATGTCTGCTCTAAAGACTCTAAATCACTCTTCATGCCAGCTACAACAAGCTGTCCATCTTGATTATAGTTTGCCGGCCAAACTTTTTTTCTTTGACTTTGTGCATCAGCACAAATTTTCTCAACACTCTCATCGTCAAGCCCCATAACAACCATCATTCCGGCTTCAATATCACTGCATGCGTCCTGCATAAGCTGCCCACGTCTATGAACAAGCTCAACAGCATCAACATAATCAATAGCACCGCTTGCACAAAGAGCAGAAAATTCACCCAAGGAGTGACCTAAAAACAACTCAGCCTTTATATCAGGACACTTCTCTTTAAAGAGGCGATAAGCCACCATCTGGATTAAAAGAATTGCCGGCTGTGTATATGCAGTTTGATTTAACAAGTCATGCTCGCCAAAAATCAGCTCCTCAAATCTTAATCCGGCTCTTTTGCCTGCCTCTTCAAACATCTCTTTTGCAATATCCGAGTTATCATAAAAATCTTTTCCCATTCCTACTGCTTGAGAGCCCTGCCCTGCAAAAATCATTGCTATTTTTTTCATCTGTTTCCTTCTTATAAATATCTACTATTCTCAGAGATTTTTTTTCTTAAAGTATTTCTGTTTAGCCCCAGCTTATCTGAAAGCTGCAGTTGTGATTTGAATCTTTGAAGCCCTGCTTTTATAATAGGAACTTCATAAAGATGTAAAAAATTTTTATAGTCACAATTAGAACCTAATTTATCTACTAGATAGTTTTGGATAATATCCATCAGCTCATCTTCATGTATATCTTGCAAAAGATACTTTATAATAACTTGTCTTCTTAAAGAGTTTGCATTTTCACTCAAATCTGGCTTAAAATTTTTGATTTTAATCTCATCTTTTGAAGAAAAAAGCAAAGATGCTTCTTTAGTGAATTTTTTAATTAGCTCCTTAACATCTTCAGGTCTCTTTGCAAGAGGAGGTATCTCAAACTTAACACTAAAAAATTTATCCACATCTTTATTGTTATATGAACTTTTTGCAGTTGCAACTGCCCTAATATTTCTACTACTTAAAAGATCTAGAGTTTTTTTAATGTTAGGGGAGTTTTCTAAATTTACAATTAATATCTTATTAACGCGCCCAAGAGTTGTTAAAAGTTCATCATAATTTGATGCATCAAGTATCGGAGCATCCGGAAGTATATAATGAGCTAAAGTTCTCTTGCCGACGCCTGTCTCTCCAGTTATCAAAGAGTTGACATTTAATGTTTTTAAAAGAGTTGCACTCTTAAATGCCTGTGCCGAAGATGCACAAGCAGTTATATAACTAGCATCCACAACCAGTGCCACTACCTGTACCACAACAATCGTCATGTTGGTTTTCTACAGGAATACCACTCATAAGTTCTTCAGCAGATGCTTCTCTAATGTTATTTATCGATACAGCAAAAGCCAAATCTTTACCCGCTAAAGGGTGATTGAAATCAATTATTACACTCTCTTCGCCTATCTCTTTTACAGTAACTTGAACGGTTCCGCCATCTTCGCCTTGCCCATAAAGAGACATCCCGACTTCTAATTCAATTCCTGCAAATTGATCTCTTGGAACCTCTTGCATAGCCTCTGCTTCATATTCACCATATGCATCTTTAGCTTTTACTAAAACTTCTGCTTTTTCACCTATAGACATATTTGCAATTGCGTTTTCTAGTCCCGGAATTATCTGACCTTTTCCAAACATAAACACTAACGGTTCACTACCGATATTACTATCTACAACTTTTTTGCCGTCTTTTACCTCATACTCTATAGATACAATTTGATTTGTTACTATTGCCATTTTATATGCCTTTTATTTTTTTGTGATTTTATCATAATTACAGCAATTACAAAAAGATTGCTGTTTTATTTAATTTGTTTTTTTGCAATTTTTGCAGCTTCACTGTTTGGATATTGTGAAATTACCGCATCATAAAAAGTTGCAGCATTTTTTTTATCTCCTGTTTTGTCCATTGAAATTGCAGTATGGAGCATTAATACCGGCATATAATCTGCCTTAGCATAAAGCGATGCACTTTTTTTAAAATAAGCTATTGCCTCAGCGTAGTTTTTGCTGTAATACTCTATCTCTCCTATCATATAGTGAGAACGCGCTGGTTTATAATTTTTTTCTACTAATTGTTTATAGTATTTTATAGCTTGGCTATAATTTTTACTATCATAAAGTTCTTTAGCTTTTGTCTCAATATCTCCACTTGACATGCCTTCATTTGAAGATTTTTTTGGTGCAGTATTATATTTTAACTCTTTTGCTACAAGATCTTTAAATTTGTTTACATCATTTACTAGTGAATTAAACTCACTTTTACTAACGTATGATTCATTAATGGAGTCAACAATCTTAGAAATCTCAATTATAAGAAGATTTATTTTTTCTATCTCTTTAGTATTGATAACAACAGCTTCACTATTATCGCCAATAGATTTAGACACTCTCTTCTCATACTCATTTCTAAGTGCATTCTCATCAGACAAAGATTTTATTTTGAGCCTATTTTCATGTGAAGATGTGCTGATGCTCTCAATAATAGTCTGTAATCCATCAACTCTCTGTCTAAGAGATTCGACTTCATTTGCTTGATTGTTGCTTTTTACAACAACTTTGTTGAGATTTTTTTTAGTTTCGAGCAAAACTGTCTCAGTAGAAGTTAGACCATAGGGATTGGGATTATTTAAATCCCCAGCACCAAACGCAGAAGGTTCGGCACCGAAAAAATAGGAAGGAAGGAGTATTGCTAATATAGCAATCTTTTTAGTTTTGTTCATTTATTATGGTAAAAGTTTGAAATCAACTCTACGATTTTTAGCCCAGCAATCTTTAGTTTTGTCATTGCACACAGGGTTACTCTCGCCAAAACTTACCATAGAAATACGATTAGTGTTAACTCCCTCTGCAACAAGAGCTTTTTTAACTGTGTTAGCTCTTTTTAGTCCAAGTGCAAAGTTATACTCATCACTTCCCCACTCATCACAATTTCCCTCTAACTTGATAGAGAAATCTTTAGCTTTAGTATTTGCAATATTTGAATCGGTAGATAGATTCCCTTGCATATCACTTCTTATGTTGAACTTGTCAAAATCAAAATATATACTCAATAACTCTTTTTCAATCCTCATCATAGCTTGAGTACCTGTCTCATTAGCACTACCATCATTCATGATTGCAGCTTCGCTAGATGATACAGTCTCTGTTTGAATCGGCGCAACTTCTTGAGCTGATGGATCTTGCAATACTTCTTGCTTCATACCACTTGCTGAATCATCAATCTTTGGATCTTTATCCCCACACCCGCTTAATACTAAAAGTGCTGCTATCGCACTAGAGATTACAATGCTTTTCATTTTTTCTACCTTAAAATTTAGTTGCCGTGATTGTACCAAAATAAAATTAATATTTTTTTATAATCATGCGATTACCAGTCCATTGACTGAACTTTTCCATATTTTAGAGGAAAAAGATAATTTTTATTGTGATTTAATCTAATAATCC
>NZ_JALNZY010000114.1 GCF_023229105.1 Sulfurimonas sp. | reverse complement strand
TAAGAGTGAGAAAAAAATCTTAGCAGTTGGAGCAAATGCAAAAAACTCTGTAGCTTTTGTAATTGGGGATAATATCATCTTATCTCCTCATATCGGGGATTTGGACTCTATGGAGGCATTTGAATTTTTTGAGCGAACGCTAGAGAGTTTTAAAAGGTTTTATGATTTTGAGCCTGATATTATAGTTCATGATAAACATCCAAATTATGAGACTACAAAGTGGGCAAAAAAACAAAACTGTGAGTTGGTAGAAGTTGGGCACCATTTAGCCCATATCTATGCTTGTAAGGCGGAATTTGGACTTAGTGGGGATTATCTTGGGTTTAGTTTTGATGGCACTGGTTATGGAGATGATGGCACTCTTTGGGGTGGAGAGATTTTTGTAGGAGACAGACGTAAATATAGTTTCAAACAAATCAAGCTCTTAGGTGCAGATAAAGCCATAAAAGAACCAAGAAGAGTTGCTCTTAGTATGCTCTTTTGTGAGCTAAGTTTAGAAGAGGTTTTAGAATTAGAGTTTGCTGTTGTAAAATCTTTTGTAGCATCTGAGATAAAGATGCTCCATCAGAGTTATATAAAAAATCTTAATGCACCAAAAACAAGCTCTGCAGCAAGACTATTTGATGCTATTGCTTCTTTTTCAGATATTGCCCAGACTATAAGCTATGAGGGCGAGAGTGGGCTTTTGGGTGAGAGCTATTATGATGAAAATATAGTAAAATGCTTCGACTATACTATAGATAACAATGTGATTGATATAAAAATAGTTGAGTATATTTTAAAGGGTAAAATGAATAAATATGAGCTCAATTCTATGCTTATAAATACTCTAGTAAAAATCATCACAGATATTTCAAAAATCGAAAAACTAGAAGTGATTTTAAGCGGCGGTGTGTTTCAAAACAAAACGCTCTTAGAGCTTGTATGTCAAGAGTTAAAAGAAGATAAAATGAAATATTATCATCAGCAAGAGAGTGCTATTAATGATGGTGGAATTGCTTTAGGGCAGGCTTATTATCTCTTAGAAAAAAATAAGTTTTAATAAAATAGACAAATTCAACTTAGTTTTAAAATAAAGATATAAAATAAAGGGAACTATTCGCTTGAGTAGAAAAAAACTAAGGAAGATTTTATGAAAATTTTATTGATGCTCTTATCGTTGTCTGCGTTTGCTTTTGGACATACGACTTTTTTACAAAATAGTGGGTTTGGTAGCGGATTCTTGCATCCTATCGGCGGCTTAGACCATGTGCTGGCTATGGTTGGTGTCGGTATGGTAGCTTTTTTTGCATCAAAAAGAGGTTATCTTCTTTTGTTTGCTTTTATCACGGCTATGCTTATCGCGGCAATATTGGGTTTTATGGGTGTTAAGATACCCTTTGTCGAGGAGGGGATACTTATCTCTATCGCCGTTGTTTTTGCATTTTTAGGTTTTGCAAAGAAGATACCTGTAAACATTATAGTAACAGTAGTTGCATTTTTTGGACTGTTTCACGGTTTTGCCCACGGAGCTGAATTTCAAAGCGGAAGTTTTGTAGCTTACATGTTAGGGTTTACTTTATCTACGCTTTTTCTTCATCTATCTGGTATCGCTTTGGCGTATGCATACACTAAGAGTGCTAAAACAGATGCTAAATGTGTTGTAGAGAAAGAGTATGTGTAAAGATTGCGGCTGTAGTATTGTAGAGCATGTTCACTCTCACGAGGATTCACATGACCATCACCATCATCACGAACATCTGCATGATAACCCGCAGTTAAATGACCCTAAAACTATCTCGGTAATTACGAAAATTTTAGATAAAAATGATCAAGAAGCAGGGCATAACAGAGAACATTTTAACTCTCATGGAGTTCTTTGTATAAACCTGATGAGTTCTCCGGGAAGTGGAAAGACAGCTCTACTTGAGGCTTTGGCGGATGTAGGCGAATTTAAATTTTCTGTAATAGAGGGCGATTTGGAGACAAGCAGAGATGCGGACAGACTAAAAGCAAAAGGTATAGAAGCTCATCAGATTCAGACAGGTTCAGCTTGTCATTTAGATGCGTTTATGGTTCATAAAGCGCTTCATCACATGGACTTAAAAAGCGTAGATGTCTGTTTTATAGAAAATGTTGGAAACCTAGTTTGTCCTGCTAGTTATGATGTTGGAAGTCACTTAAACATAGTTCTTGTAAGTATTCCAGAAGGTGAAGACAAAATTGCCAAATATCCAGTTATGTTTCGTCAAGCAGATTTAATTTTATTTACTAAAACAGACCTGCTTCCATATTTTGAGTATGATATGCAAAAAGAGAAAGAGATGGCAAGAAAGTTGAAGCCGAGTGTTGACATACTTGAAGTTAGTACAAAAGATGAAGAGAGTATTAAAAAAGTGGCTTCATGGATCAAGTTTAAAATGGGAATGAGATAATGTGTCTCTCAATTCCTAGCAAAGTTGTCAAAATAGACAAGCAAAACGAAGTAGCAACGGTCGATACTATGGGCGTACAAAGAGAAGCCAGTTTAGCACTTGTTAGTGAAGAAGATATTAAAATAGGCGATTATGTACTTTTGCATATCGGGTTTGTTATGAGTAAGGTTGATGAAGCTGAGGCACTAAAAAGTTTAGAAATCTATAGAGAGATTATAGAAGCGATGAACGAAGAAGATAGGCAGTTGGCTATTTTAGAGGCGGATGAGTGTCCAAGCAGAGAGAGCTAAATGGAGCTAGAGCTTAGAAATCTCTATGATGATTTTAGAGATGGCGACACCATAAAAGCCTATGCGAAAATCATAAAAGAAGATGCTAAAAAACTTAAAAACCGGATAAATATCATGGAAGTTTGTGGCGGTCATACTCATACTATTATGAAGTTTGGTATTCCTCAACTTTTACCAGATAACATCAAGTTTGTACACGGTCCTGGTTGTCCTGTTTGTATCATGCCAAAAGAGAGAATTGACCATGCGTATGTACTTAGTATGCAAGAAAATGTTATCCTTGTAACTCTTGGCGATATGATAAAAGTACCTGGAAGCAAGGGAAGTCTTCAAGATGCAAGAAGTAAAGGTGCTGATGTTCGTTTTGTCTACTCTCCCTTAGAGTGTCTAAAAATCGCAAATGAAAACCCAACTAAAAAAATCATCTTTTTTGCCATAGGATTTGAAACGACAACTCCAATGACAGCGGCTCTTCTTGATGCAGTTATAAAAAAAGATATAAAAAACATTTTTTTTCACATAAACCATGTAACAGTTCCAGAAGTAATGCGCGAGTTAATCGACTCAAGAGATGTTCATGTTGATAGTTATAACAACAAAATAGACGCATTTTTAGGGCCATCTCATGTGAGCGTTATCAGCGGAAGTAAGATATATGAAGAGTTTCCAAGGGATTACAACCGTCCAGTTGTTGTCTCAGGCTTTGAACCAGTTGATGTGATGCAGGCAATCAGCATGATAGTCAAGCAGTTTATAGAGGGCAGATGCGAACTTGAGATAGAGTACAAAAGATTAGTAACTTATGATGGAAATCTTAAAGCGCAAAATCTAATAGAGAGATATTTTGACAAAAGAGACTTATTTAAATGGCGAGGATTAGGCAATATTCCAAAAAGCGGACTAAAATTAAAGCCCGAGTTTAAAGAGTACGATGCAGAGATTATCTACAAAGATACTCTGCCAATAGGCGAAATAGAAGACCACAAACTCTGCATCTGCGGAGACATACTAAGAGGAATGGCAAACCCACCAGAATGTACTATTTTTGGAACCGCATGTAAACCAACAAGCCCAATTGGGAGCTGTATGGTAAGTAGCGAGGGTGCTTGTGCAGCTTATTATAAGTATGGGAATTTGGTGTGAGTCGCCAATATTGAGTATCACAAAATAAGCACTCGTTAATGAAATATGCTACAATGACAGTATTCTGTCATAAAGGATTTTAAAATGCAGGCGTTAAACTATACAAATGCTAGAAATAATTTAAAAAGCATCATAGA
>NZ_JALNZY010000028.1 GCF_023229105.1 Sulfurimonas sp. | reverse complement strand
TCTAACCAATTTAGGCGAGAAGTCTTTAGGCTCCTTGGAACTCTCAGCTATTGCTTCGATGCTGATTTCCTCCCTGACTCCCTCAATCGCATCAAGCGTAAATGAGAAGATAGCAGATATCAGCCAGAAAATAAAAGAGAATCCCAGACTCCTAGAGAGTGCTTCCATTGAGTCCGAGATAAGGTCTGCAATAGCTCTTAGAATAGCGCTTGATAAACAGAGCGTTAAGGAGATGATTGAGTCTATTGACGGGGTGCTTGATAAACTCTCCTCAAGACTTATAGAGATGATAGAGAGTTCAGATAACTCAACCGTAGAGATACAAAAGATTAAAAAAGAGCTTGATAGCTACAATGAAAAAACAATTACAAATTTTAGTGTTGCACACAAAAAGATATATGCTATTGCCATAGCTCTGGAGAAAAATACGCAAGCACTCTCAATTGATCTGAAAAAACATAATAACGAAGTAAACGAATTGAGTAGCAAAATAGAGCGGCTTGAGCAGGAGCTTCAACGTGCAAAAGATGAATCTAAAGAGGATTTTTTAACAAAGATTTACAATAAGCGCGCGTTAGATGAGTTGATGAGCATCAAGGAGGCAGAGTTTGAGAGATATGAGCATAACTATGCCATCGTTTTTTTTGATTTAGATCATTTCAAATCGGTAAATGACACGTATGGACATGATGCAGGAGATGCTGTGCTTGTAGCCTTTGCAAAGATACTTAAAAATGAGGCAAGGGCGGTTGATATAGTCGGAAGATTTGGAGGCGAAGAGTTTATCGCTATTCTAAGGGAGACGGATGCTCAAGGCGGCGCCATGTTTGCCCAAAAGGTAAGAAAAAAGATAAAAAGTACACGTCTGATGTATAAAAACATGCAGATAAAGCTTACCGTAAGTTGTGGAGTTAGTGATAGAAAATCAAATTTCTCGCTTGAGAGTTTACTAAAGAGTGCTGATGAAAATCTATATAAAGCCAAAGAAGAAGGCAGAGACAGGGTTGTGTATAAGTGATACTAGAAGAGTATTTAAACCTTAAGCCACTCTACTATGAGAAAATAGATTATGAGCGGATGCCTCGTATATATAAAAAGATAAAATCCTCTCTTAGCGTTTTAAAAATAATCCATATTATCGGGACAAACGGCAAAGGCACAACTGGAAGATTTTTGGCAAATGCACTTTTTTCTATGGGTTTTTGCGTGGGGCATTATACCTCGCCTCATATTTTAGAGTTTAATGAGCGGATATGGAAAGATGGTGCAAACATAAGTGATGCAGTGTTAGAAGAGGCACATCAAGAACTTCAAAAGATTTTAACAAAAGATGATGCCCAGACGCTTAGTTATTTTGAATATACAACATTTTTAGCGATGCTGCTATTTCGTGAGTGCGACTATGTAGTTATGGAAGCAGGTCTTGGAGGCGAGCATGACGCAACTGCCGTATTTGCCAAAATTCTAACTCTTGTAACGCCAATAGCGTATGACCATGAGGCTTTTTTAGGTTCAAGTATAGATGAGATTGCGGTTACAAAATTAAATGCAATTAATAAGAGTGCGATTTTAGGCATTCAAAAATATGATGAAGTTTACAGAGTTGCAGACAGGTTGTGTGCTGAAAAATCTTTAAATATACAAAAAGTAGATGCGTTTATTGATGATGCAGACAGACAAAAGATAGGAGAGATTTCAAAAAAACTCTTCCTCGCGCCCTATTTGGTTGAAAACCTCTCTCTTAGTATTGCAGCTTTAAAGTTTTTGAATCTTTCGTATGGGGTAGAGAATTTTTCAAATCCTCCTCTTTTTGGAAGACTTACAAAAATAAGTGAGAATATTATAGTTGATGTCGGTCATAATGTTTTGGCGGCAAGTGGCATAGTTGATGCACTTTTGGGGAATAAGTACGTAGTTGTATATAATAGTTACAAAGATAAGAACTATAAAGAGATTTTAACAATACTAAAACCAATCATTTTACATGTAGAGATAATTGTCATAGATGATGTGAGAGCTGCACAAATAGAGAGTATTAAAACAGTTTTAACCGACTTAGAGATAAAATATGAATTATTTAAAGAGGTAAAGCCGGAGTTTAGCTATTTGGTATTTGGTTCTTTTAGTGTTGTGGAGACATTTTTAAGAGAGTATTATGAATAATCACTTTACGATTACTATACATGATGATAACGGTGTAAAACAGTTTAATCTTCATAAAATTATAAAAAAAGCCGTTTTTTATGCGGTTTTATTTATCGGAACTATTGCTCTTTTTGCAGTCGGGACAATCTTGTACCTAGATTATGAGGTTGATGAGATAGAGATAAAGCATAAGGGCATTCAACAAGCCTATTTAGCACAAAAAGAGAAAAATAGACTCTTAGATGAGAGTATAAAAGAGACACAGATAGCGCTTGATGATAAAAAAAACGAGTTATTAGAGATTTCAGAGTCGCTCTCTGAAATAGAGACACTTATAGGGCTTGCTCCCGTAGCAGAGATGTCTCTGCAAGATAGGGTAAATCTCACAAAATTAAGTTCTGAACATATGGCTACGCTTATGCAGTTTGTTCCAAGCGGTTCTCCAATCAAATATAATGGAATTACAAGTAGTTTTGGCTATAGAATACACCCGACATTAAACTCAAGAGAGCTTCATCGCGGAATAGACATGAGAGCATCCTTGGATACACCTGTTTATGCAACAGGTGACGGGCTTGTTGAGTGGGCAGGATTTCACGAAAAAAGCGGTTTTGGCAATCTTGTAATACTTGAGCACATTTATGGTTTTAAATCCTACTTTGCACATTTAAACAAAGTTGTGATAAAATCGGGAAGTTTTGTAAAAAAAGGCGATTTAATTGCTTATACGGGCAACTCTGGCATGAGCAGCGGTCCGCATCTCCATTATGAAATAAGATTTATTCAAAGGCCGGTTGACCCGATGGCGTTTGTAAAATGGAGTGTTGAAAATTATAATGATATATTTGAAAAGGAGAAACAGATACCATGGCAATCTTTAATAACGGCAACAGCGCACATAAAGGTACCAAACCCGACACAAACACTACCATCATCACAGCTGGCTCTACAATCAGAGGAGAGATGAACCTTTCATGTAATCTCTATGTAGATGGAGAATTTGAGGGGACAATAACCTCAAGCAAAGAGGTTAATATCGGTAAGAGCGGGCATATCAAAGGGGATATATCCACAACGAGATTAGTTGTTCAGGGATATATAGAAGGCAGTATTAGTGCCGCAAGAGTAGAGATTAAAGCACACGGAAGAGTAAACGGCTCTATAGAATCATGTGAATTGGTAATCGAAGCAAAAGGTATTTTTGAAGGAAACAGCATTGTAAAAGATGTGTCTGCCGCACCTATAAAAGCATCGCTAAGTGAGAGTATTCCTGCCGATACTTTAAAAGTATCATAGTCTTTAATTTTATTTAATGTCACAAAATAGACTATTTCAATACTATAAAACTTCCAAAAATCAAGATTTAGAAATCTTGATTTCTCAAGACTCAAAAGAGGCGCACGAGCTAGAGAGCGTGGCGAATTTTTTTAAAAAAGATGTTCTGGTTTTTCCTGATTTTAGAGCAACTTTAGGGGATGATTTGCGTGTATATAAAGAGGAGCTTCATGCACTCTTGTCTGCTTTGCGAAAATATTACTCTCTTAAAAAGAAGCCTCTTGTTATCTCGCCGTTAAAAACACTTCTCTTTAACTTGCCAAAAGAGAGTCTCCTAGGCTCTGTTTGCTTAGAATTTGGTTCTAAAATAGAGCTAAAGAGCTTTAAAGAGCAGATGCTTTTTTGGGGATACAATTTTGTGGATATGGTTCAAGTTGAAGGAGAAATCTCTTTTCGCGGTGACATTATAGATATATTTCCTCCCTCTTCTACGATGCCTCTTCGGATTTCACTCTTTGATGAGGAGATAGAGCAGATAAAATATTTTGAGCTAGAATCGCAAAGAACACAAAAAGAGGAACTTGAGAGTATTGAGATAACTCCTGCTTTTTACTCTTTAACCGAAACAGCATATAATGGTTTAAATGAGAAGGTAGCAAGAAGCGAGTTTGACTCCTTGGTTAAAGATATTGCCTCCTTGGGATTTTGGCATCTCGATGAGAGTGCGGCAAATTTTTTAGAGGGTAAAAATGCCAAACTCTCAAGAGAGCTTGATGCTTTTTTGGTTGATGCTTATGCGCTTAACAAACCCACGCTTAAAAGAGAGTCTTTTAACCTTGAAGCCTTAAGTGAATCTGATGATTTTAAAGAGATATCCGTAACCGACATTCATGCGCTTATAAAAGTGCACAAAGCAAAAAAAATAACCATTATCGCTTCAAACGAGGCAGTCGTTAAACAAGCCGGGCTATTTGACTTAAAAGGTATTGAGACTCGTTATGCTTCATATATCTTAAATATTCTCACAAAAGATGAGCTTATAATCTCACTCAATAAGCCCGATAAAGTAAGGAGAAGAAGAAAAAGCTCAATTTTGCTCGATGATTTAAAGACTGGCGATTATGTTGTCCATGAAGATTACGGGGTCGGTATATTTGAGAGCATTGAGAAGACCGAGATTTTAGGCGGGGTAAAAGATTTTATAGTCATAAAGTATGTAGGTGATGATAAAATTTTGCTTCCCGTAGAAAACCTTGATGTGATTGATCGCTATATTGCCTCAGGTGGCTCTGTTCCAGTTTTGGACAAGCTAGGAAAAGGAAGTTTTGGCAAACTAAAAGAGAGCGTAAAAAAACGACTTATGGAGATTGCGGGACAGATTGTTAACACCGCTGCTGCAAGAGAGCTTATAAAAGCGCCAAAAATTAGTGTTGATGAGGATGAGTTAAGGGAATTTCAAAAACTCTCAGGCTTTGTTTATACAGATGATCAGACACAATCTGTGAGTGAGATAATAGCGCAGATGAGTTCGGGTCATATTATGGACAGGCTGCTCAGCGGCGATGTCGGTTTTGGAAAAACAGAAGTGGCAATGAACACCATATTTGCAGCATACAAATCAGGATATCAGTCTGCACTTATAGTTCCTACAACGCTTCTTAGCGCACAACACTACCGCTCATTGCGTGAGAGGTTTGATGCTTTTGGTATAAGATGCTCAAAGCTTGATAGATTTGTAAGTGCTAAAGATAAGAAAAATATCATTAAAGCTCTCGCAAGTGGGGATTTGGATGTTGTTGTAGGGACTCATACCCTTTTTGATTTGGATTTTAAAAACTTAGGTGTTGTTATTATAGATGAGGAGCATAAGTTTGGTGTAAAACAAAAGGAGAAGATAAAAGAGCTTTATCATAATGTGCATCTTCTCTCGATGAGTGCAACCCCGATTCCTCGCTCGCTAAATCAGGCTCTTAGCTCAATAAAAACAATGTCGCAGCTGCTTGCCCCGCCAAATGACAGAGAACCAGTTAGAACATTTGTAAAAGAGTATGAAGAGAAGCTTATCAAAGAGGTAATTTTACGTGAAATTCGCCGTGGCGGACAGATATTTTACGTCCATAACTCAATAGACCACATGCCGATAAAACTCGGCGAACTAAAAGCGATATTGCCAGAACTTAGAGTGGTCATGCTTCACTCTAAAATCTCTGCAATTGAGACAGAAAAAGAGCTTTTGAAATTTGAAGCAGGAGAGTATGACCTGATGCTTGCAACCTCCATCATAGAATCAGGAATTCACATGCCTAGAGTAAATACCATTATAGTCGATGGGGCAGACAGATTTGGTATGGCAGACTTGCATCAACTCCGAGGACGTGTCGGGCGCAGCAGTGTTGAGGGATTTGCATATTTTATAGTAAATAATAAAGAGACATTAACGGATGATGCTAAAAAGAGACTTTTGGCATTAGAGTCAAACTCATTTTTGGGAAGCGGTTCTGTTTTGGCATATCATGACTTAGAGATACGCGGCGGCGGAAACTTGGTAGGAGATGCCCAAAGTGGTCATATAAAAAACATAGGTTACTCACTCTATCTTAGGATGCTAGAAGATGCTATAAAGCTTTTGAGCAATCAGGCACAGAGTGAAAAAGTAAAGGTAGATATAAAGCTCACTATTTCGGCATTTATATCAGATGAGGTAGTAAAAGAGGACAGACTCCGCCTAGACATATATAGACGACTCTCCGCATGTGAAGATAGTGTAGAGATATATGAGATACAAGAGGAGGTCATAGACCGCTTCGGTGAGCTTGACACCCCTACAAAACAGTTTTTTGAACTGATGGTCATTAAGCTTTTGAGCCTGCATAAGAAGATAAAGAGTGTCTCTAATTATGGACAAAATATTACGTTTGCCTATATGGATGAGAAAAAAGAGAGTATAAAATCCAACTCCAAAGATGATGATGACATTATAAAAGCGGTGCTTTTGTATTTGAGAGCGTGAAATTTTCGTATATGAATCTGTTTTTATCTTATGTATAATTATATTGACAACTATTGTAGTAATTGGTATAATAGTCGAAACTATAATAAATGGAGCTTTAAATGAATAATCCGTTTTATTTTGGTAATGAAGTGTATAGTGATGATTTTTGCAATAGAGTCGATGAACTGGGCGAGTTGAGACAAGATGTTGCAAGCGGGTTAAATATCCTTTTATATGCTCCAAGAAGATTTGGTAAAACTTCACTGCTAAAAAAACTTCAAAATGATTTGCAACATGATAAAAATACTAAAGTTATTTTTTTTGATTGGTTTAGTGTTGCAACTATTGAAGAGTTTATAGAAAAGTATTTTCATGCTATTGCCTATGCATTTGAGAGCAAAAGTGACAAAGTGGTTAAGCTTTTTAAAGAGGTGCTTCAAATAAGACCAAATATAACCATGAAACTATCCCAAACAAATGATATAAGCTATGGACTCTCTTTTACAAAAAAAGAGCTTGAGGCAACATTTGAGGATATCGTCAATCTGCCGTATCAATATGCTAAAAAAACAGACACAAAAGTTGTTGTAATATTTGATGAGTTCCAAGAGGTTGAGCAGTTTGATATAGAAAAAAAGCTAAGAACTATCATACAAACTCACTCAAGAGATGTATCATATATCTTTAGCGGCAGCAAAAAGTCGATTTTAAATAGCATGTTTAACGACAAGGGTAGAGCATTTTACAAATCTGTAAAACATAATATTATTAAAGAGATTAAACTTGATGATTGGGTGGCTTTTGCAAACGATAAATTTGCTAAAACAGACAAATCAATAACAAATAAACAGATAGAGCATATTTTTCATATCACAGATGGATTTCCTTACTATATGCAGCAACTCCTATATTTGGTGTGGGATATTGCACAAAAAAGTGTTCAAGATGAGGATATTATAAAAGCGCTAGAGTTAATGTACGAAAGAGAGTATGATTTGTATGCTTATATATATAGTTCTATTACGCCAAATCAAAAAATAACACTCAAATACATTGTGGAGTTTGACGGTATAAATCTTTACTCCAATGAAAATCTTGGACAAACAACTCTAAGCGCTTCAACACTTAAGAGCACTTTGGAATCTTTAATGAAAAAAGATATTTGTGATAGGCTGGGTGATAAATATTATCTTGTAGATCCGTTTATGAGATATTGGTTAAAAGAGAAGTAAAGGAAATATAACGTTGAGAGTAGCATTCATAGGCGATATAGTCGGAAATCCCGGCAGGGAGATGTTAAAGAGTTATCTGCCAAAGCTCAAGAAGGAGTATGGGATTGACTTTGTTATTGCAAACTATGAAAATGCTTCTCATGGTTTTGGTTTGACAAGCAAAAATGCAAACGAGATTGTCGGATACGGCGTGGACTGCATGAGCGGCGGAAACCATACCTGGGATAAAAAAGAGGTGGAGGCACTTTTTGCAACCCATGAGATTTTAAGACCTCATAACTACCCGGAGGAAGTTGGCGGAACTGGTTGCAAGGTTTATGAAGTTGCAGGAGAAAAACTAGGAGTTTTAAATCTTATGGGGCATTTTGCTATGCCATATACAGACAATGCTTTTAGGTGTGCAAAAGATAGTGTTGAGGCTCTGCATGAGCAAGGCGTAAGAAATATTTTGATAGATTTTCACGCAGAAGCAACAAGTGAAAAAAGAGCCATGATGATGCTTCTTAAAGGAAGCGTGAGTGCAATAATTGGAACGCATACACATGTGGGAACCGATGATTTTCAAATAGTAAACGATACGGCATATCTTACAGATATGGGACTTACGGGCTGTAGGGATAATGTGATAGGAATGGATGAGAAAGTGCCTCTTAAGCAGTTTTTAACTGGTTTAAAAGGACATTTTGATATTCCAAAAAAGTGTAAAAAAATAATGCAAATAGCCATCATGGATTTTAATGAGGGTAGATGCGAGAGTGCCTTTAAGCTTAAGATATTTGACGATGAGACAGTATTTAAAACAGATGCTTGGGTTGAGCGTTAAATATTTTTAGTGTAATAAAAAAGAGACCTTTTTTTGTTACAATAGTAAAAAATGCAATAGGACACTAGGATGAGTGCAAAGATTATCGTAGTAGAAGATGAAGAGGATATGCTAGAGCTTCTTGAGTATAATTTACAAAAAGAGGGTTATGAAGTCATAGGCTTTTTAAACACTAAAAGTGTTGAGCAGATGCTTCTTGAAGAGGAGATAGACCTTCTTATAATGGACAGGAATCTCCCCGGAGTTGAAGGTAGCGAATTTGTTCAAACTCTAAGAGCAGATGGTTTTGCTACGCCCGTAATATACCTTAGCGCAAAAAATCTTGACAGTGAGGTAGAGGAGGGATTTTTAAGAGGCGCAGATGACTACATAACAAAACCTTTTAACATGAAAGAGTTGCTGCTACGCATAAAAGCGGTTTTGCGAAGAACCTCAAGAAAGATAGAAGATGGAGTTTTGTCTTATAGGGATTTGGTTTTAGATAAGGGCTCAAGAGTGCTTAGCGTAGATGGTAAACAGATAGAAATAACAAAGCTGGAGTTTAACCTTTTGAGCGAGCTTATTTTAAACAAGAACAGCGTGCTTGATAGGGAGTATCTCCTAGATAATGTCTGGGGATATGGCGAAGAGTACCAACCCAAAACCGTAAATGTTGCCATAAACAGATTAAAAGAGAAGATAGACCCGGATAAGACAAAAGAGTATATACAAACTGTTCGCGGAGTAGGGTATAAGTTGTGCTGAAAATACATCAGATATTTATACTAAAATTTTTACTGCTTTTTGTAACAGCACTTTTAATATCCTCAGGTATCAGCTATATAACGCTAAAAGATATAATAATCGAGCATAATAAAAATCATTTAAAGCATGCTATTGAACTTATGGAGATAAGTCTGAAAAATATCGATAATTTAGACGAGTTTTCGGCTCAAATCAACAAAAAAACAGCGCTAAGAGTAACTATTATAGCAAAAGACGGTACTGTTTTAGCAGAAACAGATGCTGATAAAGAGGAGATGGATAATCATACTTCTAGATTTGAGGTAATGCTCTCAAATACCCAAGAATATGGTGATATAATAAGATACTCAAGTACAGTAAAAGCAGATTTTTTATATATTGCAAAAAAAACTTTTTATAAGGATGAGCAGATATATATAAGACTCTCTATGAGTTTGGCGCAGATTATGTATGATTTTTACTCTTTGTGGACAAAACTCTTTTTTGTATTTTTAGTAATTGTCGTCATTGCCACTTTTATCTCTAAAGTCATGAGTCAAAAAGTGGTTTATGATATTGGGCAGATTACAAATTATCTTGATGAGGTCTCAAATAAAAACTATAAAGCGGTTGTTAAAACTAAATATTTTTATGAGTTTTTGCAAATCTCGCTGCTTTTGAAAAATCTGGTAAAAAAATTGAGTAAAAATGAGAAGAATAAATCAAAACATATAGCAAAGCTTAGGCTAATGAATAAGCAGAGAAATGACATACTCTCAGCTCTCTCACATGAGTTTAAAAACCCTGTTGCGGCAATTATGGGATATGCGCAGACAATTGAAGAAGACGCGCAAATGCCGCAAAATATTCGAGATAAATTTTTAAGTAAAATTAGCAGCAACGGAGATAAAATATCAAAGATGCTAGATAGGCTGGCTCTATCTGTTAAACTTGAAAACGGGGATTTGACAATAAACAAAAGTGAGTTTGAGCTAAGCTTGCTTTGCTTAGAGATTGCGTCAAATTTTTCATCAAAATATAAAGATAGAGAGATAGTAGTCAAAGTTGAAAAATTATTAATTTTTAGTGATAAAACTATGCTTGAGCTTGTGTTGAGCAATTTGGTAGATAATGCCCTAAAATATTCTAACGGAGATGTTGTTATTGTTCTAAAAAATTATAAACTCTCGGTTGAAGATAACGGTATCGGGATACAAGAGAAGCATCTGCAAAAAGTTACAAATAAATTTTATAGAGTAGATAAAAATAGCTGGGATAACTCTATGGGACTTGGCTTAAGCATGGTTTCTTATGTTTTAAAGCTTCTTAGCTCCTCTCTTGAGATAACTTCTGAATTTGGTAAAGGCTCTACTTTTAGCTTTAACATTAAGAGTATGATAAGGGGCTAAATTTTTGACTGAATTGTCATCTTTTTAGCTTCAAAAAGCTCTATCGCTTTTTGAACCATGGGTTCATCCTTTATCTCTGTTGCATCAATTTCTCTTGAAAAGTCGCTGCTTTGGCAGTTTGTCACACAGCTGGCACTTCCTCCCATTTCGGCATCTTCTATCATTGATGTTGATTGGGTCTCATCTTTTTCTTCCTCAACTCTTTTTGTGCAGGCTTCATGTTTGATTTTTGTTTCAAACCCAAAAAGCTCTCTTACAAACTGTTTTACGACGGAGTAGCCGTGTGTTAAAATCTTTTTGCACTCCTCATCGGTACAGCTCTCCCATCTAAGGGTGTTCTCTTCAAAAGAGATAAAAGAGATGCTCTTCTCAAAACAATTACCTAGCTCAGAACTTCTATCCTTTAATTTAGCAATAAGCTGCTCAAAAATTGCCGCATCTGGATTTACTTCGGGATAAAAATCTTTAGCGACTTCTGGGCTATTTTTTGTATGCTGCTCCTGAGTCTCCTCTTGATGCAACTCTTCTTCTTGCTTTGGCGCAGGCGTTGCACATGAGATAGCAGGTCTTTGAATCTCTTTTTGTAAGGATTCAATCATCTGGTCAACCTCTTTTATGCGAAGTGCTTCTATCATTTTAAAAAATATAAGCGAGAGTACAAAAGAGCCGTCGGCATTTATGCTAAAGAGATATTTAGAGTCGCTTAGTATTCTAAAAAATCTATCTAAAACAAGAGTGGAGTAGAGCGCATCGCTTGCATACATTCTCTCTTTTAGGTAGGCTATAAGCTCATCTATAACCATCTCTGCTTCATAATCTTCTAAAATCTTTATCATTTCAACTAAGGCGATATGATCTTTTGCAAAAACCGCTTTAAAGAGTTTGTTTATAAACTCTGGATCTACAAGTCCTAGCATCTCCGCAACGGTACGAACATCTATATGGTTTTTGGAGTAGATTATAGCTTGATCCATAAGTGTAAGGGTGTCTCTAAGACTTCCTCTTCCGCTTCTTGCTAAAATTTCTAAAGCCTCGCTCTCATACTTGATGCCCTCAAGATTGAGTATATGCACCAGGTGATCTACGATTTTACTTGCAGCAATCGACTTAAATCGAAAGTGCTGCGTACGGCTTAAAATCGTGGCAGGAAGCTTAAGCGGGTCAGTGGTAGCTAGAATAAACTTGACGTAAGAGGGAGGCTCCTCAAGCGTTTTAAGAAGAGCGTTGAATGCAGGTGCTGTTAACATGTGTACTTCATCGATTATAAATATTTTAAACCGAGCAGTAGATGGTTTGTATTTCGTCTGCTCAACCAATTCACGAATATCATCTATTCCGCGGTTAGATGCTGCGTCCATTTCTACTATATCCATATGACGGTTTTCAAGCGCCATGATGCAGTTTTGACAACTTCCACATGGCTGATGCGTTATCCCTTTTTCACAGATGAGAGCTTTTGCAAATATACGAGCCGTGGATGTTTTTCCGCTGCCTCGAAGCCCGGAAAAAAGGTATGCATGGGAGAGTCTATTCGCATCTAGAGCAAGTGAGAGAGTTTGCGAAACACTCTCTTGCCCTATAAGTTCATCAAAGCTTTTTGGTCTATATTTTCTTGCTAATACTTCTGAACTCTCTCTCACTTGATTCTCCCTTTTTTGTTGAAGTGATTCTAACATTTGTAGGGTTAAACTTTAATATATTCAAGTTTAATCTACTCAGTGGTAAAATATGTAAATTTATTTTTGAGGAACAGCATGCTTAAATTTAGTTATAGAGGGATTATAGAAGATTCTAGAGCCTCCGCTTTTGTAGATTCAATTATAAATCAGCTTGATATGACAAAAAAAAGAGTTCAAAGCATTATTATCTCCCTAGAAGGCGCAAGTTATGAGAGTCAAAACAGAGTAAATTTAAATACTTTTATAAAAAAGCTTGATTCTCTTAGTGGTAAGTTTAAACTAAAAGTTGCGTTGATTGACTACAGCATTCCTCTTTATAAACATTTAAAGATGTCCTCAAAAGATACCCAAGTAAAGTTATTTAAAAACAGTGCAGCCGCAAAGCTTTTTTTAGAGCCAAAGTTATATAAAAAAGATTTACGAGTTTTGGTATATGATGAAGATGAACAAAATGCACAGCAGCTCTCAGAAGAGTTGTCTAAATATGGATACACGATTATCGTTGTGAGTGATGCAGAAAGATTTGAAGAGTTTTCAAAAGATAAAACAAATGATATTATAATTACTCACAGCTCAATTAATGGCAATTTCAAAACAAATGAGAACTCTCAAAAGCAGACACTCTCCTTATCAAAAAATCTTATAATGAATCTTCCTGTTTTTATGGATACTGCCGTAGAAACGCTAGTCTCTTTTACAGGATTAGAGGCTCAAAAGCTTTCACATACGATAAAAAACTTTGATGTGGACTCTAAAAAAAAGATGGTTATTGCAGTTATGTATTTTAGTGGAGATTTAGATGGTTACTTTGCCCTCTTGTTTCCAAGGGAGATAGCACTTACAGCAATAGAGTCATTTCTTGGAGAGAAGATTGAGGAGAGTGACAATGCAAGCATTATGGACGGAGTAGGGGAGTTTTGTAATGTTATAACGGGAAGTGCTAAAACAATTTTTTTAAAAAAAGATATTAAAGTCATATTTGAACTCCCAAAAACATACACTTTGATAGAAGAGGTTCGTTCTAAAATAGGCAGCAATAACGGCGTATGGATAGATATGCAACTAGCGGGAAAACCTTTTTATATGTTTATTACAAAGTAAAATATTAAATAACAAGCCACTTTTTAGCTATATTTCTTAATGATTCTGGATTTTCTGAAGCAAAAAATTCTAGTTTCGGCTTTTCGTATCTCTTTTTAAAGTCAAACTCTTTTTTCAAATATTCTACTATTGCATCACCGGAGTGGATAAGTAGGCTTTTTTTGTTAAAATAGTTTTGTAGAGCCTCTGAGATGAGAGGAAAATGAGTACATCCCAAGATGATTGCATCAGGAGCGGTAATGGTTTTAAAATAGTGCCTAAAAGTCGCCTCTAAAACTTCGCCTTCATATATCTCCTCTTCAACTATGGGGACAAAAAGGCCTGTCGCTTTTGTTTGAAGATTGTAAAATCCTTTTACATGAAGTCCTATTTCGTACGCTTTGGAGTTGATTGTTGCTTTTGTCCCAAGAATGAGTATGTTTGCATTTTTATCTTTAAGAGTATTATCAGTTGCTAAAATCCCAGCTTCAACAACGCCGATAACCGGACATGAGGAGACTTCTCTCATCTCATCTAGTGCGTGTGCGCTTACCGTATTGCACGCAACTATAATAAGGTCAAGGTCAAAGTTTTTGAAAAATTCTATGGCTTCTATGCCGTAGCGTATAATAGTTGCTTTGTCTTTTATGCCATAAGGCACGCGAGCAGTATCTCCAAAGTAGATAATCTCTGAAAAAAGCTGATGCTCAAGTAGGGATTTTACAACAGTTAAACCGCCAATCCCGCTATCAAATACGCCGACTTTCATTATTGATTAGGGTTCATACTTTCAAGAAACTCTTCATTTGTAGCTTTTTTGCCCATAGTGGAGTAAACAAATTTAAGTGCTTCTATCTCGTTTTCTTGTTTGTGAATCATTTGGCGGAGGATAAATACTTTTTGTAAGACTTCAGGACCTATAAGTAGCTCATCTTTTCTTGTTCCTGATTTTAAAATATCAATAGCAGGGAAGATTCTTCTGTCTGCAATCTTGCGATCAAGAATAACTTCAGAGTTGCCAGTACCCTTGAACTCTTCAAAGATAACTTCATCCATTCTGCTTCCTGTGTCTATAAGAGCAGTTGCGATAATGGTCAAGCTTCCGCCGTTTTCTATGTTTCTAGCAGCTCCAAAGAATCTTTTTGGTTTATGAAGAGCATTTGCATCAACGCCACCCGATAAAACTTTTCCGCTTGAAGGTGTTACGGTGTTGTAAGCACGAGCAAGGCGTGTGATAGAGTCAAGCAAAATAACAACATTCTTACCTAGCTCAACACGTCTTTTTGCTTTTTCTATTACCATCTCAGCAACTTTTACATGGTTTTTTGCAGGCATATCAAAGGTAGAGCTGTAAACCTCGCCCTTGACACTTCTCTCCATGTCCGTTACCTCTTCTGGTCTCTCATCAACTAGCAAAACCATCAAGTCAATCTCAGGATGATTATGTGTTATACCGTGAGCAATCTCTTTTAAAAGCTCTGTTTTACCGCTTCTTGGAGGTGCTACGATAAGTCCACGCTGACCTTTGCCGATAGGAGCGAAAAGATCCATCATACGACCCGTTAAGCCTTTTTCTCTATATTCAAGTTTAATTTGTTCAGTTGCATAAAGTGGAGTGAGGTTTTCAAAGAGAGGTCTTTTTTTGCTCTCTTCGGGGGGGAGACCGTTGACGGCTTCTATCTTGATGAGCGCGTAGTACCTCTCTTGCTCTTTAGGAGGTCTGACCTGCCCTGTGACGACATCTCCGTTACGAAGAGCAAAGCGTTTGATTTGAGTATTTGATACATAGGCATCGTTGATGCTCTCATCAAAGCTTTTGTCTATTGAGCGTATAAATCCATAACCGTCTTGCATAATCTCTAAAATACCGATAAAGAGGATAAACCCTCCCTGTTCAGTTTGCGCTTTTAATATCTCAAAGATAAGGTCTTGACGCTTAAGTTCGTTTGGATGCTCAATCCCAAGCTCGGCAGCCATAACTGTAAGTTCTTCAATACGTTTTATACGCAAATCTTCTACACTTACGCCTTTTACCGGAGTGTGCGTTCTTGTTTTTGTGTTATTTTTGTTGTTTGTTTTACGAGGTTGTTGTGGAGTGTTTTCACTCATATTGTAGCTGCCTTAATGTTTTTAGATTTTGCCCTGTGGATATTAATTGTATGGTGCATAGGCAAAGAGTAAGATGATTTCATACAAGTTTAATTTCATAATTTTACACTAATAGAAGTTCTAATGTCAAGGGATACATGTTTTGTTGAGTTTCGCAAGTGCTTTACAATATTCTAAAATCATTTTTAGCCTATCTAAAGAGATATACTACAGAAAAAAACAGAAGAAAAAGTTTTTTCACTTCAGCTTTGAAAGAAGCATAAAGAGCATCAGCGATAGTGCTGAGACCAAGATAATGCTAGCGCCTGAAGTTATGTTAAAGCTATAAGAGAACCAAAGACCTATGGTAGTAAAAACAGAGGCGATAAGACCTGAGATAAGCATCATGCTAAAAAGCGATGAGGAAAGCCTCTGGGCGATATAGACGGGAATGCTCAAAAGTGCAATAACTAAGATAAGCCCTACCACTTTTATGGCAATTACAACGGTTAGCGCGGATAGAATAAGAATCAGCGTATAGAAAAATTTTACATTTATACCGCTAAGTGCTGCATACTCGCTATCATAAGAGACGGCTAAAATATTTCGGTACCAAAATGTGATAACAAAAAGTATTACGACAAAAAGGGAACCCATAAAATATAAATCATCTCTGTTTACAGCTAAAATAGAGCCAAAAAGGTAGCTTAACAAATCGACATTATACCCCGGAGTCAAATCCACAAGAATAATCCCTATCGCCATTCCTACGGCCCACGTAAGCCCTATAAAAACATCAATATTTTCTCTTTGGTTGATAGTTATAAATGCCATAAAAAGCGCTGCTGCAACGGCAAAAAGAGAGGTGCCTAGAAAAATCGGGATACCTGTAAATATAGCTATACCAATACCGCCGTATGCAGCATGTGCAATACCTCCGGCTAAAAAAACCATTCTGTTTGCAACAATTAAAGAACCTATAATTCCCGAGATAAGACTTACAAGTACGCCTGCAATAAGAGCGTTTTGTATAAATTCATAAGAGAGGGCTTCTAACATTTGCATTTTCCTAGCATCTCAAGGAGTTCAACTTCGCAGATATGATCACTCTTTGTTTCGATATTTTTTATGGAGCTTATGTCATGGAACGAGAGTTTTTTGTTGATGTGCGCGACTTTGGAAGCATACTCCAAAAGGACAGAGATGTCATGGCTGACGACAATTATGGTTATCTCTTTGTTAAGCTCCTTTAAAAGCTCATATATCTGTTTTTGCCCATCCGTATCTATGCTTGAAGTTGGTTCATCGAGCAGCAGGATTTTAGGATCTGCACAAAGTGCTCTTGCTATCATCACTCTTTGGCGCTGACCGCCTGAGAGGGAGCCTATCTTAGAGTTTGCAAACTCCTGCATGCCAACCTTCTCTAAAAGTTCCATGGCATGATGTACCTCCTCTTTTTTATAGCCAAAAAGGGAGGTTCTAAGGGAACTTTTTCCCATCATAACGACCTCTATGGCTTTGATGGGAAAATTAAGATTTATGTTTGTATTTTGTGGAACATAACCGATTTGCGAGATGCTTTTTCGAATCGATTTGTCTAAAATAGTAATACTTCCTTTTTGTAAAGGGTTAATGCCGAGCATAAGTTTGACAAGCGTACTTTTGCCGCCTCCGTTAGGACCTATAAAAACCATGAAATCTTTTTCAAAAATCATAAGATTAATATCTTCGAGGATTAAATCCTTATCGTAGGCAAAGGAGAGGTTTTTTACCTCTATGACGGCTCTTGTTTTATTTTTGTGCAATTGATTTTGCCAATTCTATTAGATTTTGCGACCAGTTTGGATTAAGCGGTGAGATTTTTTTGACCGAGATACCAACCTCTTTTGCAATGATTTGGGCGCTTTTGTCCGAAAACTCCGGCTGCGAAAAAATTACCCTAACTTTTTGTTCTTTTGCTTCGTTGATGATGTGAATCATCTCCTTTGGTTTAGGCTCCTTGCCGTCTGCTTCTACTGCAATTTGTAGGAGGTTATACTCTCTTGCAAAGTAACCCCAAGAAGGATGAAAAACCATAAATTTGCTCTTTGGGCTCAAATCTTTTAGTATCTCTTTTATCTTTGCATCTGTATCTTCTATCTCTTTTAAAAATATGTCCAGATTTGTTTTATAGGCGGTTGTGTTTTTTGGATCAAGTTCTGAGAGAGTTTTGTAGATAACCTCTGCCATTATTGCTACATTTTTTGGCGAGGTCCATGTATGAGGATCCTCTCCTTCATGTTTATGTTCGTCTGCATGAGAGTGCGAATCCTCTTGTGTCTCAAGTTTTGAAATATTTTTGCTAATATCCACAAAGTGCAGTTTCTCATTTTGTGATTTAAACTTTTGTAGCCATACATGTTCAAACTCAACGCCGATACTAAAGTACACATCTGCTTTTGAGATGGCTACCATTTGCGAAGATTTTGGCTCATAAGAGTGCGGAGAGTTTCCGGGTTCAACCATTAGTGTCAAATCAACCATATCTTTGGCAATCTTCTGTACAAATGTTTTTTGGGGAAGGATGCTTACTATAATAATAGGTTTGGCAAAAGCCACAGAACTAAAGAGTAAAAATAGTAAAAGTAATCTTTTTTTCACATAAAATCCTTTAAAGGCGGTATTTTACTTTTAGCGTACTTAAATGCAACTTACTCGCACGAATCTAAGATTTTGTAAAGAGAGAAAATGTTAACATTTCATCATGCAAATAAAAAATATTATTGAAGAAAAAAATCTCAAATTAACAGCTGCAAGAAGAGAGCTTTTAGAGATATTTAACTTCGAGCAAAGACCCCTCTGTTTTGAAGATATAAAAGACAAAATCAACATGGACAAGGCTACATTTTATAGAAATATCTTGATGTTTGAAAAAGAGTCTATAGTAAGAGGTTTTGAGTCTAATGATAAAAAAAGATACTATGAAATCCAAGGCTCCGCGCACTCGCACTTTATATGTAATTTATGCAATGATATAGAGTGTTTGGATGAAGTCCGTCCTAAAAAATTAAGCGGATATACCATCGTCGATACGATTTATAAGGGCATCTGCAAAGTGTGTAATAAAGAGTCATAAAAAAGCAAATATTCAAGCTTTAATGATAGAATTACACTATGAAAAAAAGATACAGAATTTTAGTAACAAATGATGATGGATATGAGGCAAAAGGGCTTTTAAGTTTAGTAGCAGCTCTTAGAGAAATAGAAGATGTTGAGGTTACGGTAGTGGCACCAGCGAGCGAAAAGTCTGCATGCGGGCACTCGCTTACCATAGTTCGCCCTCTTCGTTTTGTAGGCATCAGTGACAACTTCTTTAAGCTTGATGATGGAACTCCGAGTGATTGCGTATATCTCGCACTTAGCACGATATTTGTAGATGCAAAGCCTGACTTGCTTATCAGCGGAATAAACCGCGGCTCAAACATGGGCGAAGATATCACATACTCAGGAACTGCGGCGGGAGCGATGGAGGGAGTTTTGCATGGTATTCCTTCTATAGCCATATCTCAAGTGATGGACTTTACCGACCCCGGCGGGGATTTTTCTTTGGCGCAAGAGACAGTTAAAAAACTCGTTGTAAAGATAAAAGGTGGCTCCTTTCCTCTTCCTGAGCGAGAGTTTTTAAATGTCAATATTCCTCCAAACATTGACATAAAAGAGCCTAAAATGCTCATTACTTATGCGGGTTACAGACTTTACGCAAATGATTCGCATCTTCACAGAAATCCAAGAGGCGAGGAGTTTTACTGGCTGGGAACGCATCCGCTTAACTTCACTGCACGCAATGGGAGAAAAGGCTTATGTGATTATGAGGCGATAAAATCGGGAAATATATCTATATCGCCTATAAAGCTTGATATGAGCGCATATAAAAGTATAAACAGACTTAAAGAGTGGATAGATTAAAAATGAAAAATGCGCGCACAAAAATCCTTTTTGGGGAGGATTTTTCAAAACTTAAAGATGCAAAAATTTTACTGCTAGGTGTCGGCGGAGTCGGAGGGCACTGCCTTGACTGTCTTAGTAGAAGTGGTGTTGTGCATATAACTATTGTAGATTTTGACACCTATGACATATCAAATCAAAACCGCCAGATGTGGTCGGAGTTGCATGAGGGTGAGATAAAAGTTCAAGCGCTTAAAACACACTATCCGCAGGTAAAGAGTATAAACGCAAAGATAGACGAGCAGTGGGTTTTGGATTTTGACTTTGATGAATATGACGTAGTTCTTGATGCCATAGATGACATAAAAGCAAAACTCGCGATTGCTAAAAAGTGCCATAAAAAGCTTATCTCCTCATTTGGTTCGGCTAAAAGAGTTGACCCCACAAAAGTATGTGTTGATGATGTTTGGAAAAGTCACGGCGACAAATTTGGTTCAAAAATCCGCTATGAACTTAAAAAAGGTGGCTTTAAAAAAAAGTATAAAGTTATCTTTAGCACCGAAGAGGTAAAAGTAAAAGAGAAGGGAAGTTTTAATGCCGTCACGGGAACTTTTGGACTTGTCATGTGTGCAGAAGCTATTAAAAAAATAGTTTCAAAATAGAGGAGAGTTTAGATGTTTAATGGTTTCGACTTAAATGACCCGCTTGTTTGCGAGGGAATAATAGGAGACGGCTGCGGCGGCGGAAGAGTGTTTTTTATAAAAGATGAAACACTCTACGCACACGACCCCATCTCAAAAAAGAGCATGACACTTGCGCAAAACATAAAAAAAGCAAAAAATATAAGCAAAAGCAAGTGCATTATAACCATAGAGTGTGAAGATAAAAAGATAGAACTTGACCTCTCAAAAATAACACCTCCTTAAAAAAAGTTTTAATATTTGAACTATGAAACTCTACAGTTAAGATGAAATCAAGATACCGATACAAGAGAAGTAGAATCAATCATGGACGAGTTGGTTTATAAGTTGTATAATTTAAGTGATGAAGAGATAAGAGTAATAGAGGGTGAGTGAAAATACAAACAATACATTTGGAAGTAAAAGACGTTTATGTTAAAAACATCATATCACTTTTAAATAGCGTAAAGGGCATTATGATTGACAAAATAGAGATAGAGGGCGATGAAAATTTAAAAGCCGACCCTTACTTTTATGAGAGAAGGGAAGAGCTGCATAAGTTGCGGGATGATGTGAGAAGCGGAAATATGCAGATGTTTGATTTCAATGAATCAATGGATGCCCTTCTTTTAGAACTTCAAAAATGATTATTATTGAAACAAGTCGTTATAAAAGCGAGTTGAGAGATATTGTATTTTTTATAAAAAACGATAAATTAAGCGCTTCAATAAAGTTTGTTCAAGAGTTAAAAGAAGGTATAAATAATCTTGTGAATTTTCCAAAAAAATATAGAAAATCAAAATACTATGAAGATGAAAATATTAGAGATATGATTTTCTACGGGTATACTATGTGTCTATGAAATTTTTGAAGATAGGATTGAAGTCCTAAGTATCTTCAACCAAAACCTGCCCATCAAATAAAAAATTAATTTGATATAATTGTAAAATAAAATAACAAAAGAGAATAATTTATGGAAAAAATGGAACCTATGACACTGTTTGGGTATAACAAACTCCAAGCAGAAGTAAAAAATTTAAAAAATGTAAAAAGACCGGCTGTGGTTAAGGCGATAGAAGAGGCGCTTGAGCATGGCGATTTGAAGGAAAATGCCGAGTATCACGCGGCAAAAGAGCAGCAAAAACAGATTGATAACCGTATGGAAGAACTCTCAGAGATAATAGGATGTGCAAAGATTGTCGATCCGAGCGATCTTGAACACTCTAAAGTAAGCTTTGGCTCAACTGTAGTCGTATCTGATACAAACACGGATGAGGAGTTTACATATACTATAGTCGGCGGATGTGAGTCAAATCCAGATATGGGGCTAATCTCTTTTAACTCTCCTTTGGCAAAGCAGCTTTTAGGAAGAGAGGAGGGTGATGATGTTAAGGTTAACCTGCCAAACGGAAAAATAGAGTTTGAGATAGTTGAAGTAAGGTATCAGGAGATAGTTTTTGAGTGTAATTAATGTCGGAATTATTGGCGTAAGCGGCTATACGGGGCTTGAGCTTTTAAAAATTCTTATTCATCATCCAAAATTTAACCTCTCTTATGTTGCAAATACAGAGGGTGGAACGACTTTAAGCGCACTTCATCCATCACTTGCCAAGGTTTCTGATTTAGAGGTTAAAAAAGCCGATATTAACGAGTGTGCGGATAGTTGCAAGCTTCTCTTTTTAGCACTTCCGCATCAGACTGCAATGGCTTACGTAAAGCCACTTATTGCTAGGGGTTTAAAAGTAGTTGATTTGTCTGCGGATTATAGATTGCCTCAGGATATTTATGAGGAATTTTACTGCCCTCATACAGATGCAGAGAATCTTCAACATGCTATCTATGGACTTCCTGAACTTTTTCGCCAAGAGTTAAAGTCGGCTTCTTTGGTTGCAAATCCGGGATGTTTTCCAACCTCCGCAATTTTGGGACTTTTACCGTTTATGGACAGAAGAGTAAAACATACCCCTATTATAATAGATGCAAAAACGGGCGTGAGCGGTGCCGGTAAAAAACTAAGCGAGACAACGCACTTTGTAAATGTCAATGACAATCTTTTTGCATACAATCCACTCACGCATAGACACGCTCCAGAAATCGCACAAAAGCTCGGTGTAAATTTTGAGGAAATTTATTTTGTTGCGCATCTAGTTCCCATAACACGTGGAATGTTAAGCTCTATCTATATCCAAGTAGAGGGAGATTTTGATGCGCATGAACTTCTTGAGGCTTACTATAAAGATGCCAAATATGTGAGAGTGAGAAAGAGCCCAGTTGATATGAAAAATGTAGCGGGAACAAACTTTTGTGATATTTATGTAAAAAGAAAAGGCAATCTTCTTTTTATATCAAGTGCAATTGACAACCTTATGAGAGGCGCATCCTCCGCAGCGGTCGTTAATGCAAATCTCATAATGGGATTTGATGAAGATTTAGGGATACCAAACATAGCTTATGTTCCATGATTTAGAGATAAAAGATGGTGCGTTTGTTATAGCTGATGCGCACTATTCTCATAAACGCCCTTATTTTTTAGAGTTTTTAAAAGATATTTATTCAAAAAAACTCCTCCCCACTCAACTTATTTTGATGGGCGATATCTTCGATACGCTTTTTGGTCAAGTACCCTATACGCACACTGTTAATCAAGAGGCAATTAAGCTTATAAACGAAATATCTAAAACAATAGAAGTGATATATCTTGAGGGGAATCACGACTTTAATCTAAAAAATATTTTTCCCTCAGTAAGGGTATTTCCAATCTTCGCTCAACCTCTTTCATGCAATATGCAGGGCAAAAAAGTTCTGCTTTGCCATGGCGATATTCAGAGCGATTTTAGTTATAAAATATATACGTCATTTATCAGAAATCCCTTAGTTTTACACCTGTTAAGGATTATTGATTCTTTAACTAACCACGCTATTTTAAAACGTCTTGATTTATATTTGGGCAAAAAAAATGATTGTAAAGAGTTTATAGAACTAGAGAGTTTTATCTCTAAAAGAGTAGGAGATAAATTTAGTTGTGACTATTTTGTTGAAGGACATTTTCATCAAAACAAAACTTTAAAACTAAAGGACTTTATCTATGTAAATCTGGGTGCTTTTGCGTGCAATCAAAGATATTTTATTGTAAAATTAAACAACGACATACAATTTTTACAAGAAAAAATTTTCTCAAAAGGGAATTAAGATATGAATATAGAAACTTCACTAAAAGTTGGCTCAAATGAGATGGAACTTGTGGACTTTCGCATCTTTAAGCAAGAAGATGACAGAGTTTATGAGGGGATTTACGGAGTAAATGTTTCAAAAGTTCGAGAGATTATAAAGTTACCAAATTTAACGGAATTACCGGGAACCCCAGATTTTATAGAGGGTATTTTTGATTTAAGAAGCGTTGTTATCCCGGCGGTAAATTTAGCAAAATGGATGAAGATTAAAGAGCCTGAAGATTCACAAAAAAACTATAGAGTAATAATTACC
>NZ_JALNZY010000026.1 GCF_023229105.1 Sulfurimonas sp. | reverse complement strand
TACTTTTGCCGATCTCTTTTAGATGGTCCAAATCAGCCCTGCTACCTTCGCCGCGTGCGATCTTGTCAAGCTGGTCGTATAAGATACGTCCGCCCCATCGCCCCGGTGCGCATCTTCCACACGCTTCAGAGTACTCTTGATACTGTGCAGCGTACTCCATAGCAAGACGGATAACATCTACATCTTCATCAAAAAGTGCTACGCCGTCCCAGCCGATGAAAGCTTTTGATTCGCGGTGGCTGTCATATTGTGCCGGTAGGTTGTAAGCTGATTCTTTCCACTCCTCTATAGGTGTGTTGATGTTATTTACAAACTCACCATTCCAAGTAGAAAAATATACTTTGCTCAAAATTTAGATCCTGCTTATTTTTTTGTCACGATAGTCCAGTCGACTTCGTTGAACTTTAAAGAGTTTAACAACTCGTATCCGCACTCTTTTACCAAATCTGCTGATCTTTGAATCGGTAAAAAGTCTCCGATTTCAAACAAAAATATTGCCACCTCGCCAGCTTTGTGAGCCTCTAAAATCTCTTTCATTCTAGGTTCAAAACTATCTTTTAAGTGTCTTAAATCATATCTTTTCATATTGTCGTCTCCTTTTTCAAAGAAGTGAATTCTTTGAAAATTCCCCTCACTAAAGCTTCATCTTCGATGAGAGAAAAAATTATAAATTTTTTCATTAGCGATCTACCTCTCCAAATACAATATTTGTTGTACCGATTATTGACACAACGTCTGGAATATAGTGTCCCGGCAAGAGGTCCGTTAAAACTCCCGCATGCCAAAATGAAGGTGCACGAACTTTTAGTCTATACGGATATGGTCCGCCTTGAGAGTTGATGTAAAAACCAAGCTCTCCTTTTGGAGACTCTGTTGCCACATAAACTTCTCCAACAGGTGGTCTCATACCTTGAGTAACCAGAACAAAGTGCTGCATCAAAGAGTAGTTTTGCGTCATTATGTCAATTTTTGGAGCAGAAACATATTTAGGAGCATGAGCCATTAGCTCAGTTTGGTTATTTTTAACACACTCTTTATACATATCTATTGTCTGATATAGAATCTTTGCAGACTCTCTCATCTCTTGCATAAAGACTTTATATCTTGCAAAGTTATCACCTTTATCTGAGTAAGGGACCTTAAACTCTACTTCGTCATATAACTCATACGGCTCCTCTTTACGAATATCCCAAGCAACCCCGCTAGCTCTTAGCATCGGTCCTGTACATCCCCATGAAAGCGCCATCTCTTTTGAGATAGCTCCTACCTCTTCCATTCTCATAAGCCAAATACGGTTAGTGTCAAGCAAATCTTCATAGTCTTTAATATTAGCAGGCAATTTATCCAGAAAACTCTTTAGCTGAGCTATAAAACTATCTTGAATATCAAGCGGAACTCCGCCTATGCGAATAGCGGCATGTGTAAGTCTAGCTCCACAATACCCCTCGATGATGTCCATAAGGTACTCTCTCTCACGAAATGCAAAAAGAAAAACTGTCATCGCACCGATGTCAAGTGCAGTTGTTGCTAGCCAAAAAATATGACTCATCAAACGGTTAATCTCTAAGAGCATCATACGGATTACTTTTGCGCGGCGTGGAACTTCAAGCCCGATTAGTTTCTCAACTGCAAGAGCAAATCCGTAGTTGTTAGAAGATGATGCGATGTAGTCCATACGGTCTGTTGTAGGCATAAACTCGTTATAAATCATATTTTCAGCCATCTTCTCCATACCGCGGTGAAGATATCCGATATCCGGATGCGCTTTTACAATCATCTCTTGCTGTAGATGCAACATTAAACGCAACTGCCCATGAGCAGAAGGGTGCTGAGGACCGAAGTTTAAGATCATCTCATTATCTTCTCTATCAAAAGTGATATTTTCAAAAAACGGGGTTAATCTATTTTTAATTTGCATATTACTACCTATCTTTGAGGATCGTCTATAACGACCGAATCTTTTTTATCAAATTTTTTCACCATAAACACGCCACCCTCTTCTTGGTAGTTTTGAACTACTTTAGGTTCGTTGCCCGTTATTTTCGTCCCTTTTGGCACTTCATGCCCAAGACGTGCAAATCTCTCGCTATCATAACGGTCCACTTTTGCGCTATCTCGAAGTTCAGGTCCGATAATATCGCGCGCTTCTTTTCCGTAAATCTTGTCAACTTCATACCATGCCGCAAACTCATCGCCTTGAAGAGGATAAGTTTTTAAAAGCGGATGACCTTGCCAATCATAAGGCATAAGGATTCTTTTCATAAAAGGGTGTCCATTTGCTTCAATGCCAAACATGTCAAACATCTCACGTTCAGACCAATCAGCAGAGCGGAACAGCTTTTCAACGCTGTTTACAGCTTCGCCTTTATTTATAAACATCTTTATACGAAGACGCTTACGTTTATTCATGCTTAGCATCTGATAAAAAATCTCAAAACCGCCTCTATCTGCAAGCCAGTCGATAGCGCTCATTTCGGAGAGTTGTGTGTACTCAAGCTCATCTCTTAAGAGCTCTAAAACTTTATAATTATCAGACGGATTGATAAAAACAACCATCTGTCCTACTTGAATATAGGCATCAAGAACATCAAATTTTGCTTTTATAGCCTCTAAATCACGTGCGAAAACCTCATCGCTCTCAACATGACTTTTGGGCACTTGTGGGGAAACATAAAATCTATCCGTATAGTACGCTTTTGCTTGTACATTATCTTTAGGTTTATAAGCTCTCATTACATCAACCTTTTATCAGTTTGCGCTCTTGAAGCTTTATTGGCACGAATCTTTTTCTGCAGCAGCATCACGCCGTACTGAAGCGTCTCGGGACGTGGAGCACAGCCTGGAAGATATAAGTCAACCGGAATAATCCTATCAACCCCTTGAACAGTAGCGTAAGTGTTAAACATTCCACCCGTATTTGCGCATGAACCCATTGAGATAACCCATTTCGGCTCAGCCATCTGATCGTAGAGTCTTTTGATAAACTCTGCATGTTTTTTCGTAAGTGTTCCCGCTACTATCATAACGTCTGCTTGACGAGGAGATGCTCTAAAGATTGTTCCAAATCTATCAAAGTCATATCTTGAAGCCCCTGATGCCATCATCTCTATACCACAACATGCAAGTCCGTATGTAAGCGCCCAAATGGAGTTTGAACGTCCCCAATTTACGATTTTATCTATACTTGTAAGTGCAACCGGCAAGCCGCCGTTTTGCGTATAATTTATTTTATGTTGTGCCATTCAAGCGCTCCTTTTTTCCATGCATAAATAAAACCTATTGTTAAGAGCAGTATAAACATTAACATTTCGGCAAAACCAAACCAACCGAGTAGTTTAAAATCAACCGCCCATGGGAACATGAAGACTATCTCTACATCAAATAGTAAAAAAAGCAGTGCAAATAGATAAAACTGCGGAGAGATTCTATTTGGCTGTTTTGTAATCTCAGGTCCACACTCATAGACTGAGAGTTTAATTTTTTCACTATTTTTAGCAGCTAATGCACGACTCGCCATACGAGCTATAATCGTCGTCGTTATAAATGCACCGAATGTTAAAAGGAAAAGTACAAATACCCCAAAATACGGATTTGAAGTCACTATATGCTCCATATAACCTACCTTTGTTATTGTTATTGTTTTAAAACGCATAAAAACATAAGTCGTTTGACTTGAATATTTTCACATATTTTTAGAAAAAACAGTTGGCTGGATTGTAGCAAAAAGAGTATTAAATAAAACATTAAGGTGCTATTTGAGGGAGTCTGTGTTACGAAATACTACACTATTTTTGAGCTTTTCTATGCAATGTGTAAATTAGAAACATAAATAAGAGAAAATTATAGCAAACCCTATAATTTGCAACACTCTTTCATAAGGAGCGCTTAAAAGACTTGCATTTGCTACTATGTCAGATAGTAAGCAAAATTACCATCATCTACAAAATATGCGCTTACTTCTGTTTTTAGGATAAAATCATAAACTTCAATTATTTTTTAAAGGGGGAGGCATTATGGAACACTTAAAAGTAACTCTTCATGAACTTCTACTCAGTAAAGAGTGGTACAAGCTCAGACGATTACTTGCAGAGTACGATTCTTTTAAACTTGCAAACCTTATCGAAGAGAGAAAGGATGATAGTGAAATAATTCTCTTTAGGCTTTTAAATAAAACACAAACAAAAGAGGTTTTCTCTCTTCTTTCTTATGAAAAACAGCATGAAATTATCAAAAAACTAGCAAAAAACAGTCATAAGCTCTCCATCTTACTAAATGACATGGATCCAGATGATAGAACCGCATTTTTCGAGGAGCTTCCACAAGAGATAGCGCAAAAACTTATCAACTCTCTTTCTCCAAAACAGCAAACTATAGCGATACAACTTCTTAAATATCCAGAGGATAGTATCGGGCGTTTAATGACACCTCAATATGTTGCGATAAAGCCACAAAACACGGTGGAAGAAGCGTTTGCACATATACGAAAATATGGAAAAGATTCTGAGACCTTAAATGTGATTTATGTTGTGGATGAGAAGAAAAAACTCATAGATGATCTACGCATTAAAGAGCTCATCCTCGCCTCGCCAACGCAAAAAATCGCAGAGTTGCTTGATTACCGTTTTATTGCTCTTAATGCGATGGATGATCAAGAAAAAGCTATCGCAACCTTTCAAGATTACGATAGAGTCGCACTTCCTGTTTTAAGTGCTGATGGCGTGCTTGTAGGGATAGTTTCCATCGATGATATCATGGATGTTATAGAAGAGGAATCAACCGAAGACTTCCATAAATTTGGTTCTTTTCAAAAGCGATTAGCAACCCACTCAAAGAGCATGTATTTAACCTTTATAAAAAACGCATAGGTTGGCTTGTTGCACTTGTTTTTATGAATATTTTTTCAGGTGCAGCACTTGCTAATTTTGAAACTCTCATCCAATCCATGGTCGCCTTGGTTTTCTTTTTACCGCTTCTTATAGATAGTGGAGGAAATGCAGGTTCACAATCGGCGACGCTAATGATTCGCTCTTTAGCGATTGGAGATGTTAAACTAACCGACTGGTACAAACTCATAGCAAAAGAGATAGGCGTAGCATTGTTACTCGGCATCACGATGGCATTGGCAGTTGGACTTGTGGCTAGTTTTAGAGCTCCTGAGATTATGATCGTAGTGTGTTTAACTATGGTTATAGTGGTTTTAACAGGAAGCCTTATAGGGCTACTTTTGCCATTTATATTTACAAAACTTCGCCTTGACCCAGCAACAGCAAGTGCTCCACTTATTACCTCCATAGCAGACATTAGCGGTGTGCTAATCTACTTCTCTATTGCATCATGGTATTTTGGAATTAGATAGTATTAACTCTGTTTTCTGCACTAAATTATGCAATATTATTAGTTATTAAGGTGCTAAACTATAGACTAAAAGCGTAATATCTTTACTGCTTTTTTTCCATCTCTAGAGTTCACTAAATGTGCATCTAAAAAAATGGCTTATAACTTCCTAGTTACACCCAAGATGGAAATTTAGGACTAAAAAGTTTAAAAAACAAGAAGGATAAGTAGATGCAAGCACCACTTTTAATTTCATTTTCTCTTTATATGGTAGCGATGCTAGGTATTGGGTTTTATTTTTATTTTAAAACTGATGATTTGAGTGATTATATATTAGGCGGAAGAGGTTTAGGGCCAGGAGTTACAGCACTGAGTGCTGGTGCATCAGATATGAGCGGATGGTTACTTTTAGGACTTCCGGGGATGATGTATAGTGATGGTTTAGTTGGTAGTTGGATTGCTGTTGGGCTTTTTATAGGGGCATATTTGAACTGGCACTTTGTTGCAAAACCTCTTCGTGTTTACACTCACTTTCTTAATGACTCTATTACTATTCCTGATTATTTCTCCAACAGATTTAAAGATAATAAAAATACTCTAAGAATTATTACTGCTATTGTTATTTTGGTTTTTTACACCCTATATACCTCTTCAGGGCTTGTAGGCGGCGCTAAACTTTTTGAAGCTACCTTCAATTTAGAGTATTCGACCGCTCTGATAGTGGGTAGTTTTATCATTGTCTCATACACATTTCTAGGCGGTTACAACGCTGTTAGCTGGACGGATTTTTTTCAAGGTATTCTTATGATGTTAGCTCTTGTTATCACACCTGCGGTAGTTTTATATGATATCGGCGGAGTGAGTGAAGCTATAAGAGTTATTACACTTCACGATGCAAAGATGCTTGATATCTTAAGTGGAAGCTCACTTGTTGGCATCATCTCGCTTCTTGCTTGGGGACTTGGATATTTTGGTCAGCCTCACATCTTAGTGCGTTTTATGTCCATTAGAGATGAGAGTGAAATTCCTCGTGCAAAAGCAATAGGAATGACATGGATGGGGCTCTCAATTCTTGGCTCTTTAGCTGTTGGTTTTTTTGGTTTTGTTTATGTTATAGCAAATGGTGTTGACTTGCAAGATAGTGAGAAGATTTTTATAACTCTCTCTCAGCTACTTTTTAACCCTTGGATTGCAGGATTCTTACTCGCTGCAATATTAGCTGCTATTATGAGCACAATTGATTCTCAACTTCTAGTCTCCTCTTCTGTTTTAACAAGAGATATTTATCACGCCATTCTTAGAGAAGACGCAAGTGACAAAGAGCTTGTTTGGGTTGGTCGTGCTACTGTTATTGCTATTGCTCTCGTTGCTTGGTATATCTCAACAGATGAAAATTCGAGTGTCTTGCAGCTTGTATCTTACGCTTGGGCTGGTTTTGGTGCAGCTTTTGGGCCACTTATAATCTTATCTCTTTATAACCAAAACATAACAAGAACAGGAGCAATAGCGGGGATGATAGTTGGTTCTTTAACTGTTATCATCTACAAAAATTTAGAGGGTGGTATATTTGATTTATATGAGCTTTTACCCGGATTTATCTTTGCGTGGATTGCTATTTTACTCTTTAGTAGAGTTGGTGAGAGTGCTTCGGATGAGTCTAAAGAGATATTTCAAGCGGTTCAAGAAAAACTAAGAGGGTAGAAGTTAGCTTTTAGCACTAACTCTGTTTCTACCGCTGTTTTTTGCAACATAAAGAGCATCATCGGCTCTTTTTATAGCTAACTCTAGATCTGCTTCCTTTTCTACATATATTTGAGCCACGCCTATACTTACTGTAAAGTTAAAATCTTCATTTAGTGGAGAGATGAGAGTCAATGATTCTACTAGTTTTCGTAACTTCTCGGCTAAATTGGTAGCATCTTCGAGTGCAGTATTTGGCAGTAATATGACAAACTCTTCGCCTCCGTATCTGCAAACTATATCACTTTTTCTTTGAGTATCAAGAAGAAGTCGCGATAAATTAATCAGCACTTCATCACCAAATTGGTGCCCATAAGTATCGTTTACATTTTTAAACCTATCAATGTCAATCATAAGAATAGATAAGTGTTTCTTCTCTCTTTTAGAGATATCTAGCACTTTTTCTGATATCTCAGTGAAATATCTTCTATTGTATAGCTTAGTCATGGGGTCAGTTGATGCTAAGAGTTTTAACTCTATCTGTTTGAGCTTTTCTTCCTCTTTTTCCTCTTCCATCATTTTAAATTTATATGCCACTAAATAAGAGAGTAGTAGTGCCTCGATAATAAGTCCAATGCTTGTACCATGGGACGATATATAGTTAGAATCCGCAAAACCTATAAAATACATAAGAGCATAAATACTAAAAATCAAGTAAAACGTATGAGCAAACAGAAATATTTTTATGAGCTTATCGCCTCTTATGTAGAGGCTAATAGCAATCCACATAAAAATGATAAGAGCATAACTAAGAGATAAAAACAAAATCTCTAAGGCGCTAGTAAAATCTATGATTCCATACATAAAATTTGATAGTGAAACAACTATAACGCTAGATAATAGTTTATGCTCAAATTTATATTTTTCTTTTGTTTTAAAAATAGTTTGAATAAATAGTGCTAAAAAAACGGGAGCTAACATTATGCCAAAGCTAAATCTTGCAGGAGTATCCCCATATATTTGAAAATAGTGTGCCAGTGAACCATAGACATAAAATATCCACAGAGTTGAAGATATAAGATATAAGAAGTAGTACAAATACTCTTTATACCTTGAAGAGATAAAGATAAGTAAATTGTATAGGGCCAAAGCCAAAAGAAGCCCAGAGATTAATACGGCATCTACTTTTTCATATATTAAATATCTAACAGATTCTTTCTGGGAAAATATTAAAAAGTTGTAAAAATGGTAGGCGGGAGTTTTTTGATGTACATATATTGTCTTGTACTCATCTGGCTTAAGAGTAAACTCAAATATAGCATCTGCACCATTTAGTTGCTCTTTAGCTTGTGGACCATATGGAGAAATTGTCTCTTTTTTTATAAGCTTTTCAGTAGCATCTACTTCAAAGTATTCGATACTTGTATATTTATACGCTAAGTCTTGATGTAAAAAAAGAGTTTGTTGTTCTTTAGTTGCATTAAAAAGTTTTATTTTTATCCAAACATCTTTGACTTTAACGCCCAAAGAGTCTTTGTTTTTGCCTTTTTCAAATTTGATGGATTTAATATCTTCAAATTTCAGTTCACTCGCATTGTCAATAAAATAGCTCAGTTCAAAATCTGTAATGCTAAACCTATCTGAGTCTATATTTACAATTGGCTGCGCAAATGAGAGTGAAATAAGTGATAAAAACAGTATTATTAATCTCATATAGTTTTTCTTTTTGTTCTATTTTATTTAACTGTTAAATGGTATCTAAATAATCTCATATATAAAACAGTAAAACGAAAGATTTACAACAGTGTTGTCTCTTAGACTCTGTTTTATGAGCAAAGTTTGACACTGTTATATAAATAGTATATAATATATTATATAAAAAGATAGGATGTAAACATGTACACATTATCACAATTAGAAAAACAGCAAGTTGGACTTAGGTTGCCAAGATACCTAATAGAAGAGATTGATAAACTTACACAAGAGTACACTCTTAACCGTAGTGATATTATTACAGAGTCTATCAAAGTGTTTATAAGTGAACAAAAAGCAAAAGAGTTTTATAAAAATCTAGATACTTCTTGCAAAGAGATGAAAGATAATTCAGCTAACCAACAAACTTTGCAAAGTCTTATAGATGAACTATAGCATTATTGCTACACCACAATTTGCAAAATCAGTTAAAAAACTAAGCAAGAAGTATAAACTCATTAAAAATGATTTGATATTACTTCAAGATGAATTACAAAGCAGTATAGATGGTGTGGAGCTTGGAAATAGTTGCTATAAAATAAGGGTTGCAAACTCCTCAATCCCTACAGGTAAAAGAGGCGGTTTTAGGGTAGTTTATTATAAAAAAATCAAAAACATAATATATCTACTTGAAATTTATACTAAAAGTGAGCTAGAAAATATCAGTGATGATAAAATTTTACAAATCTTAAAAGAGAACAATTTATAAAAAATCTGAGATAAAGACATTTATAAGCAATTTTTGGATTGACTTCACTTATATTACTACTCTATAATAACGCTACATTATATATTTAAAAGGGGCAAACATGAGACATAGAACTAAAACACATCTCTTAAGCAAAGAGCAGATAGAGGAGCTGTTTTTGCGAGCTGAAGTTGGACGGCTTGGGACTTTTTCTCAAGATGGTTTTCCTTATGTACTACCTATGCATTTTGTATATTTTGAGAATAAAATATATATGCATGGCTTACCAAAGGGCAAAAAAATTGACAACATTGTGTTTAACCAAAATGTCTGTTTTGAGATAGATGAAATGCTCTCATTGCTACATGAAGGTGTTGAAAATCCTTGTGATGTAAATACAGAATTCAACAGCATTATCGCTAACGGCACGGCTTCAATCGTTACTGATTTTGATGAGAAAAAAATTGCACTATCTAAAATCATAGAAAAATTCACACCTCATCTAGCAGCTAAAGAGATGCCTCTTAAGATGATAAATACAACCGCTGTTATAAGAGTAGATATTTTAGAGTGTGTAGGAAGGTATTATAAATAAAGGAGGAACTGCCTCCTTTTAAAGTTCGTTAAATAGCTTTAGTTTCTTTGTTTAAAGACTCATAAGCAATTAGTATTTTTTTACGCTCAATCCCCCATCTATAACCGCTCATGGCTCCGCTTTTAGCTATAACTCTGTGGCAGGGGATTAGATACCCTATGTGGTTTCTTCCGATGGCACTGGCTACCGCTCTGGCTGCTTTTGGTTTATCTACAAAATTTGCTATATCTTGATAGGTTGCGACTACCCCGTTTGGCAGGTTTAAAAGGGCCCTCCAAACATTTATCTGAAGATTTGTTCCCTTTACAAAAAGGGAGTATTTTTTATTTTTTATAAAGATATTCTCTAAGTACTCATTTGCGGCTTTTTCATCGAAACAGAGATTTGCATTTTCCCAAAGCTCTTTAAATCTGTTAAAAATCTCATTTTTATTATTATCAATAAAACCCAAATAACAGATGCCTTTGTCCGTAAATCCTATCAAAGCCTCTCCAAAAGGAGTTTCTCCAAATCCGTAGGTTATCAAAACATCTTTGCCTTTTTCTCTCCACTCTCTTGGGGTTACGCCGATTAGGTTTACAAAAAGTTCATGAAGTCTGCTTGAGCTTGAGAGCCCCATATCTAAACTGCTATCAAGTATGGATTTGGACTCTTTTATATGCTCTTTTGCATAGTTTAGTGTCACGCTGTGTAAAAATTGCATAGGAGTAACGCCTACATACTCTTTAAAAACTCTTATAAAGTGGTATTTGCTCATACCGATATTTTTAGCAACCTCATCAATCGAGGGGTGCTCTTTGAAGTTCTCATCAATATATTTTATTGCTTTTTCTATCTGTATATAGTTGCTATTAAAAGTATGCATCGCTTCTCCAGACTCTCAAAAAAACCTTTAGTAACTTACATTATGCACTTTTCATAAAAGTGTATAAACACCTTGTAATTCTCGAAAAACAAAGTTTTTCGTAGCTTCAGGGGGTTGTAGGGACATTTGTCCCTGCCACTAAAACGGACGCGTTCGTTTTAGTGCGTAACATCAGTTAGTAAGTCGATTGATTGTAAATCACAAAATTCCCGGCTAACTCTTCTAACTCTTTGTTTATTTTAGCATGAAGAGGCTTATCTTCAATGTTGTCTAAAACATCGCAGATTTTATTTGCGATAAACTCAAACTCTTTTTCTTTCATGCCTCTTGCCGTTAATGCTGGGCTTCCTATCCTGATACCCGAGGTTATAAATGGCGTTCTCTTCTCTGCTGGAACTGTGTTTTTATTTACGGTAATTCCCGCATCTGCTAATGCGGCATCAGCATCTTTACCCGAGAAAGGTCTATTTAAAAACGAGACCAAAACAAGATGATTATCCGTTCCGCCTGAGACAAGCTCAAATCCTCTCTCAAGTAGCACTCTCTCAAGCACTTTGGCATTTGCCTTTACCTGTTTTGCGTACTCTCTCCATGATGGAGCTAGTACCTCTTTAAATGCAACTGCCTTTGCAGCTATAACGTGAACAAGCGGTCCACCTTGAGTTCCGGGGAAAATTGCTGAGTTGATTTTTTTAGCAATCTCCTCATCATTTGTCATAATCACACCGCCTCTTGGACCCCTTAGTGTTTTATGTGTGGTAGTTGTTACAACATCGGCATAAGGGAATGGGCTCATATGTTCATCCGCCGCAACAAGACCTGCAACGTGGGCAATATCGGCAAATAAAATAGCACCAACAGCGTCGGCTATCTCTTTGAACTTTTTAAAGTCTATCTCTCTTGCGTATGCGCTAGCACCGCAAACTATGATTTTTGGTTGCGTGATTTTTGCAATTTCTAAAACTCTTTCATAGTTGATTCTTCCATCAAGCTCTACACCATAATAAAATGCCGAGTAGTTTTTACCTGAAAAAGATGGTTTACTTCCATGAGTTAAATGTCCACCATCAGAGAGATTCATACCTAAAATTCTATCTCCTGATTGAAGAAGTGCCGCGTAAACAGCAGCATTTGCTTGACTTCCTGAGTGGGGCTGAACATTGGCATAAGTACAACCAAAGATTTTACAAACCCTGTCAATCGCCAACTGCTCAATAGCATCAGCTTCTTCACAACCGCTATAGTATCTCTTATATGGGTAGCCTTCGGCGTATTTGTTAGTAAAAACACTTCCCATAGCCTGCATAACCGCTGGGCTTGTAAAGTTCTCACTAGCAATCATCTCTAAGTGATTGGTTTGTCTCTTTAGCTCTTTTTCAATAATTGAAAAAACTTCTCTATCTGCAACTTCCAAGCTTGCGTTTGATATAAAACTCATCTTTTCTCTCCAATCTTTGATTTTTAAAAGAATAACTGAATCAAAAAGATTTAACAATCCAAAAATTGCTATTTTAGTAGAGCATTTTATCCTCTTTTACGCTCCATGCTTTAAAAGGTTTTAAGCACTCTTCTCTGTCGATATTTTTTAGCTCTAAAGTCTCTTTTTCGTAAAACTCTTTGTCTCTAAAGCCTATCTTATCGGCATCTTCGCTTGTTGCTCCATAATAGACTGTTTTTATATTTGCCCATTTTATAGCACCTAAACACATCGGGCAAGGCATACATGTAGCGTATAGTTCACATCCGCTTAAATCAAAAGTTTTAAGCTTTTTTGAGGCTTTTTTTATAGCATTTATCTCTGCATGAGCAGTTGCATCGTTTTGTTTTAAAACTTGATTGTGAGCTTTTGAGATGATCTTGCCATCTTTTACAATAACTGCCCCAAAAGGTCCGCCATGGTTGCTATGGACCCCTTTTAGCGCCTCTTTTACCGCTTGATGCATAAACTTATTCATCTTATTTATTTAAAAATCCCATCAATTTTTCGCTGTCAAAACTTGCGTCTTTCTCTTTTTTGATCTCTTGTTCGAAATCCTCTAAAGCGAATAACGGCTCTTCTCTTACGGCAACTCTGTATGCCGTATTTTTTATAATTAGATTTATCTGTCCACCTGTTAGAGAGTAAGTAGAGAGTTCTTCTACGTTAAAGCCCTCCTCGTAAGGCGCATTTACAGGAAGCATCTTTTTCCAAAGTGAGAGTCTTTGCGCTTTGTTTGGTTTTTTAAACTCAATCTTGTAGTTAAAGCGTCTTGAAAATGCTTTGTCTATATTTTCTAAGAGGTTTGTAGTAGCGATAAGTACGCCCCTAAACTTCTCTATCTGCTCCAAAAAGATATTTTGCATCTGGTTGTGCATCTGGTCGGCTCCGCTGTTTGTGCCGCTTGAGCGTGCTCCTAAAAACTGGTCTGCTTCATTGAGCAGAAGTATCGGCTCTGACTTTGTTTTTTCACATAAATCATAAAAAGTATCAAAAATCTTGCGAACGTTTTTCTCGCTCTCCCCCACATACATGGAGAGAATTTTTGAACAGTCAAATGCTAAAACCTGACGCTTTAAAGATTTTGCAAGCGAATATGCCGTCATGGTTTTACCGGTTCCAGCCGCGCCGTAGAAGATAATTCTTGCATCAATACCGCTTTTTTTATCTTTTACACCCCACTCTACAAGTCTGCCAACAACCTCTTTATCAAGCTGTCTCATGAGATTTTGGAGCGTAGTTTGAGTCTCGTTTGCAAGTACGACATCCTCAAGTGAAGTCTCAGGTTCTACAAGCTCAAAAATATCCTGCTCATCTATAAGCGTATTTAGTTTTATGCGGCGAACTTTTTTGTTTTTTTGCGGATGAATAATGCTTTGAAGAACATCATCGACAATATAAAATGCACGTGAAATTCCTCCAAAAGGGTTAAGCATCTCCTCATAATCAATGATTCCGTCATTTATAAGGTTTGAGCCATCCTCCAATAGTGAACGGTTTTTTATACGCTCATACTCATCAAGCGATATTAGTTCTATGAGCGTGTTCATCTCCCGAAGGGATGCGTCCGTAGCGCTATACTCTTCACGAAGAAGTGCTAGAAAAATAACCTGCTCTTTTGAGTCCATCTTTTTTTGCTTGAAAAACTTATCAAGCACAAGCTTTCCAACAGTCTGTGCAACTCTCTCCTCTATGCGTTTTTCAAGGATTTTTAACTTAGCCTGCGTTCTGTCAATCCCCAAAGAGTGCTCATGTACGTTTTGGCGAATAGCACTCATCTTTTGGTACAGGTCTATGCGTAAAAACTGATCTTGAAGATACTCAAGATGATCAGAGTAGGGTTTTATGTCGGGTAGTTCACTCTCAAGCGCACCGTCTTGAAGCAGCTTAAGAAATGATGGCGAAAGCCCAACCGCACTGTTTAGAAGCTCTAGCGGAGTTACCTCTGAAATCTTTATAGGTGTAAAACTCTGCTGATGCAGCCAGCCGAGTTCTAAAAGAAGTTTTACCTCTGCTATATGCTTAATGGCTTCATATTTTTCTTCGCCGTGTATCTCCTGCAAAAGATCAAGTATCAAGGCATCATCTTCGCCGCGAATATATCTTTTTGTAAGTGTCTGCAACAACCGTGCTTCTGTTTTACTACATTTTAGCTGCGCATAAATAAGCGTTTTTTCTATATCTTTTGCTTCTAAAAAATTTATTAATGTTTCCAAATATTTCCTTAAAATTTATACTCAAGTGCTGAAGAGATTATCAATACGTTTGAGTTTGAAAACTCTCCATCTAGCTTGCTGTTTAAGACCGTTCTATCTTCCCTTATGGAGTATAAAGCGGCTAATCCTATGCTTATCTTCTCGTTTATGCAGTATCTTGAGCCCAAAGAAAACGACATAGAGTCGCTATCTGGCAGTTCAAATCCGAGCGTTGCTTCTGGTGCAGGCGATTCGTCTATAACAACACCGCCCATAAGCGTAAATTTGTCTAGTTTTTGCGTAATGCCTAGACGATAACTATTTGTATCTTTGTAATTTTTTGCAATTGGAGTGCCAAAAACAACCTCTGTCACAGGGTTTACACCTGCGCCATAGTTAAAATCAAGCTCTTTATATGCAGACCAATAGTTTCTCTCATATACAAACTCTATGGTTGTATCACTCAAAAATGTATAGGCAACGGCAAGATTCAACGCTGCCGGCGCAGGAACGCTTACCGAGGCACTGCTATTTGAACTCTCACTTGAGTACGACAAAGCAGCGTTGCCCTTTAGTTCCAAATCTACTTTTGAGCGGTATGTCAAAGCCGTCTCAAACTCAGGTGTCGGTTTGTAAGATAGTGCCAAATTATACCCAAAATCTATACTAGAATCGCCATTCATGTCACGAGATGCAACTGGTGAGCTACTATTTACAACTCCCTTGGAGTAGATGGCTCTAAGACCTAGTGCAACGGAAACTTTATTACCTATTGGCAGGGCAACACTCGGATTTATCTCAACGGTTTTAAGCGTAAACTCCTGCGCACTATATACAGCAGGTGCGTCATCCCATCTCTTTGAAAGTCCTACAGGAGAGACTATGCTAAGTCCAAAACGAGCAGTGCCAATCTCCTGTGAAACATAGTGAAGAGAAGGAATAAAAAAGTTCTCTCTCTTTGACTCTATATCTATACCCACCGCTTTATAGTTTACTTCACTAAGTCCGATATAGATTAGGTTTGCCTCCATGACCGCTTGATTTTTCATAAAAATCATATTTGCGGGGTTGTAGTATGCAGCATCAGCACCACTTGCATGTGCAACATTTGCGGCACCGAGTGCAACAGAACCCAGGGAAGTCTCCGGAATTTTATAACCACCGGCAAACAAAGCGCTCCCCAGCACTAAAAACAGAACAATATTTCTCAACAATTTATATCTCCTACCTCTATTAAAAGAGTAGATTCTACACAAATAGCCCTTAATTTACAAAAGAGTATAAAAGCTCTATCTCCTCTTTCCAGATGCTATCGTCGATAGTCTCTAAGATAAGCGGGATGTCATCCATTCTCTCATCGTTCATGATAAACCTAAACGCATCAAGCCCAATTTCGCCCTTGCCTAGAGAGTTATGCCTATCTACATGTGATTCAAACTTTGCTTTTGAGTCGTTTATATGCATGCCCATCAGGTACTTAAAACCGATAACTTTATCAAACTCGTTCCATGTTTTATCGTACGCTTCTCTTGTCCTTATATCGTAACCTGCGCTAAACATATGGCAGGTATCGATGCAGACTCCTACGCGGCTTTTATCTTCTACTTTGTCTATGATTTGTGCCAGATGCTCAAACCTCCAGCCGAGGTTGCTTCCCTGCCCTGCGGTATTTTCAAGAACAAGGCTAACACCGCTTGTTTTCTCTAGAGTTCTGTTCATTGCGTCTGCGATTTTAGCCAGACACTCATCTTCGCTTATCTGCTTAAGATGACTCCCAGGATGAAAATTAAGTCTGTCTAATCCTAAAAGAGAGCATCTTTGCACCTCATCCAAAAAAGCATCCATTGATTTTTCTCTTTTGTCCGCTTCAGGGTGACCAAGATTTATAAGATATGAGTCATGAGGAAGCACATGCCGAGGCAAAATCCCGCTTTTTTCTAACACCTCTTTGAACTTATCTATCGTCTCATTATCAAGCTCTTTGCCGTTCCACTGTCTTTGGTTTTTGGTAAAGAGTGCGAACGCTTTTGCACCGATAGCCACGGCATTTTCTACTGCGTTAAAAACGCCGCCACTTGCACTTACATGTGCGCCTACAAATTTACTCATCCAAATCCTTTATATTAAATATTATGCTGTTTTTTCTATCTTTAAAAAAGACTCCGTTTGACTCTACTCTATAGATAATATCCACATCTTTATCCTCTATATCTTGAGTAAAACCGTTCTTTGTTTTGCTTAAATTTGCTCCGCCATAAATCGCATGGGAGAGTAGTATATTTTTTAATATATCATCAGGGTAAGCCGAGTTCAGATACTCTTTGTTAAATCCACTCTTGCTCATGCATCCATCACTTACACAAATGAGATGATTTATGGCTATTTTTTCTATACTTTTTCCTGCTATAAAAAGCTCCAACTCTATTGCTTTATCGCTATTTCTAAGATAACCAACATCATAAAACTTAATCTTTGGCGATTTTATAGTGATTATTTTTGTCTGCGTATGTTCATAGTTTTTGATGCTGCACGCACTAAAAAAAAGAGTAAAAATTAGTAATATATATTGCATAAGCGAATTGTACCAACATAAAACTACAAATCATAAAACATAGATACAAACTTAGCCACTAAATATTATTTAAAGAGTGATAAGATTCCAAAAAAAATCAAAGGAAGCACATGTACGGTAAAATCCAAGCAGTTGTTCAAAGCAGAAACTTCACAAATTTTATAACCTACCTGATTATACTAAACGGCATAACTATGGGGCTTGAGACTTCAAGAGAGTTTATGGCAAATTTCGGCGGGCTTGCTTCACTCTTTAATACTCTTGTTATCTCCATCTTTACTATAGAAATTGCGATGCGTATCTATGTTCATAGACTCTCCTTTTTTAAAGATCCATGGAGTATTTTTGACTTTACAATCGTTGCAATTTCACTTATACCTGTAAGTGAAGGTTTTGAGATTTTAAGAGTTTTAAGGGTTCTAAGACTCTTTAGACTGGTAACAGTCGTTCCGCAGATGAGAAAAATAGTCTCCGCACTAATCAGCGTTATCCCCGGAATGCTCTCTATCGCCGCTCTTATGAGTCTCTTTTTTTACATATTTGCCATAATGGCGACACAGCTATATTCTGAGAAATTTCCAGAGTGGTTTGGAACATTAGGCGAATCTTTCTACACACTTTTTCAAATCATGACGCTAGAGTCTTGGTCTATGGGAATAGTTCGCCCTATCATGGAAGTTTATCCGTTTGCATGGATGTTTTTTGTGCCATTTATCTTTATAGTTACCTTCGTTATGATAAACCTCATTGTTGCGATTGTAGTTGATGCTATGTCCATTATAAACAAGAGTGAAGAAGAGCATATAGTAGAGGAGGTTCAAGTAGCCGAAAACCACACTAACAATGAACTTATAAAACTAAGAGATGAGATTAGAGAGTTAAAAACTTTGATAAAGGCGAGCGTAAAGAGCTAGAGAGCTATTTTCTCTAGCTTTTTTCTAATCCGTTTCTATCATGTATTCTCTCAACGGGGCTGTATGTTTTACCCTCTTTAAATTTATACTCAATCATATTTTTAAAATAGCCACTATCCGTCTGAATATTAATTTGCTTTTCGTTTTGATATGCTCTAGTCATCGCAATAAAAATAGGCTCTACCCATTGAATATCATTAAATTGATTATTTTGGGCACTAAACATGTACATATAGTTCTCAATATTAGATATGGTAATATTTTTCATCTATTCAACCTCTTTACAATAAATATTCTCAAGCGTATCAAATTTCTTATGACAAGTGTAAATATATGGCAGTTTGAAAGATTTTTATTTATTTCCACATGCCAAGAGTACTTCACTCGGTAACGTATTTCAATCTCCCTAAAATTTCTAAAGCACTCATCTCAAATTTTGAAAAAGCAAACCATTTTTTACCTAAATCTTTGAGACTTGCTCCGATATGGTAAATTTCTGCATTGTCGATTATCATAAATCTATCATGAGCATTTTTGAACTCTTTTAATTCTATATTTTGATATTGTGCCTTGTATTTTTGATAATCAAGTTTGAGTTGCTTTGTGATGGTATGAGTATAAATTATTATTTTAAGATTTGGATATTTACTAAAAAGTGTAAAGACACTATCGTCTATATAATTATCAACAAGCACCACTTCATTTTTTGCACTTTTTAACAAACTATTGACAAAGATATAAGCATCATAAACCTCTCCATCAAAAAATATCCCTTTGGATGGTTTTATTGAATTATCACTAATAAGGCTAGAAACTTTGTCGACTTTTGATTTTAAAAGCACCACATCATTTTCAAGTTCTTTAAACCTTTGATTTGTAATCTTTTCAGAGTTAATCACATAGCCATCGGAAATATAGCTTTTAAGTACAGATGTCGCCCACTGTCTAAACCTCACACCTTTTTGAGATTTGACTCTATATCCAACAGAGATGATTACATCCAAATTGTAGTATTCAACATTATATATTTTTCCATCTGAGGCAGTTGTCGCAAAATTTGCGACAGTTGGACTTTTCTCCAGTTTACCGTCACTAAATACATTTCCAATATGCTTCCCTATAGTTTTAACATCTCTACCAAAGAGTTCAGATATTTGATTTCTATTGAGCCAAACTGTTTCATTATTTATAGATACAGTTAACTCTAGTTCACCGTCATCATAGATGACTATATCAGATTTGTTAAGCTTATCCATTTTCATGTCCTCAAATATATATTTTTTACTGTATCAAAAGAATGAAGTAGATTTAAAAAGTATTGCAGTTTGAAATATTTATCTGTTTCCACATGCCAATATCTTTCTAACTCCTATGGTAGAAACAGATGCCTTGGCTTCGGGAGGTGTGGACTGAAATAGAAGAATTGTGTAGCTAGAGTGTTTGGCATGTGGAAATCAGAGGTAGTTGTCGCAAATTTTGCGACAACTGAAAATCATTTACCGCTTAACTTTCAACTCCATCGAATTCGATGAAATTAAAATTATCACAGTTTATGATGAGTTGAGATTATTTCCACATGCCGAGATATTTGATTTTTTTGGCATGTGGAAACTTTATGAAGTTTTAGTTTGAGTAGGAGTTCCGCCTTGGGAAAGGTGGAACTAGAGAACGAGGAAAGTTATTTCACAGTCTCGAGACGATGGGAATGAGTTAAAAAGTGGAGATTCATTCTCAGGGGCGTTGTTTATATTTTGTCATCAACTTTTAAGATATTTAAAAGTATGGCAATTTGTAATGTTTTGACATTATTTTTATATTAGTGTATAATACCCTTACAATTCGCCTTAGGGCACACCCACTTGTTCAAGTGGGGCTAATCAATTTTTTTATTTTTTCTTGTATCGTTTTAAAATTTTCTTTGTCGACCATTCCTATTCTATTCATCAATCTCTTTGTACTAAAGACTTTTATCTGGAGTATCATTGCTGTTGTATTTGTTTTGCCCTTTGACTTATTGTTATACTCAAAACTATGAAAATAGTCATCATTCTTATATGATGTTGTTGTAGGAATTCCTAAAAATAAATCGTGTGTAAGTTTGCGTACAATAATTACAGGACGAGTAAAATTTTCTCCTTTCCCATACTCTTCTGAACCGATATTTTGTCCGATTTTTACCCAAAACAACTCTCTAGGCTTAATACCGACTCGCCGCATATTAACTTCAGTAAGTTTTTTAGTTTCATTCCATTCGTCAAACTTTTTCATAATTTCCTCATTTTATAAAATAACTTATTGTATAAAGAGTAACAGATTTTATGCGGTATTTGAAAATATATGACAGATTGAAATGTTTTTAGATTGACATGTATAAGTAGAGATTCAACGATTGGTGTATTTTATAATTTTTTAGTTCCCATATTCTACTTGGGAATTCATATCGTAATATACACTCCCAAGCACAGCATGGGAGCGAGTAAATTTACAACTCACTTTGCCCTCGCATTCTCTTCATGTTCATAATTTCCTGTTTTAATGACTATCATTGGAGATGCTAAAGAAAAATTTTTACTATTTCCCAAAAACTTCAATAGCATTTTTGCTTTAATTCCATATCTATGAACTACGTGTGTAAAGTTCAATAATTGGTCGTATCCACTAGAAAAATATACATTATTTGTAGCCAAAAATATTATTTTCTTATCAACTTCTGCACAAAATGAAAATTTCAGAACATTATTTTCGTCAGTTGAACTACTTTGTGTAATACCGAATAAACCTTCTATCCAAAACAAATCAGGCAAGTCTTTTATATCATTATCCTTTAATGATATTTCTTCAATTGTATTAAGCTTATCTTTCAGTTTTAAATACATTTCATGTGTATTAACAGAATATTCAAAAGTCTCTTTTAAAGATGCTCCTACTTTGGCAACAACATTTATTCCAACCGATACATCTGTTGTTTTTGAATATTTTATAGGTGCTTCTTTTCCAAAATGTTCTTCATATAATTCAATAATAAAGGCTTTATCTAAATAAATCTCATCTCTCAACATCAAATCCCCTCCACAATCTTAATCTCATCATCACTCAACCCATAAAGTTCATAGACCATTTTATCTATCTCTTTGTCGTTTATTTGTATCTCTGTTTTAAATCCACATGCCAAGGTTTTATCGTTTTCGAAGATGGCTTGCCACTCTTGTTTGAAGTTGCGTTCTGCGAGTTTATCGGCAAATTTTAGTTTGAGGGATTTTGTGTACTCTGTTATGAATTCATCAAAGGTGAGTTCTTCAAAGTTTTGAAGTTTTTTTGTGAGCTTTTCAAGTTTTAGTTCGTTTATAAAGTTTTGTTTTGTCTCTTGGAGGTTTTTGTTTAGCGAGAGCATTTTGTCCGCTTTTTTGATGAATGGTTGTTGATTAAAATCTTTATCCATATTTTTTATAGGAAGTCTTTTTAAATTTACTGCTTTTACTTCTGCAAATGTTCTTCCCTCTTCTGGAACTAAAAACTTATAATAAAAATCCATAAGCTTTGAGTTTAAAATACAAGTTAAAGTTTCATACTTTAGTAAATCATTTTTTACAACTATATTATGAACATTATTTAAAGATAACAATCCTTCATAATCAACTGCCGATATAATTTTATCGCTTGTTTGTCTAACCATTATCTTTGTTTGAAAAAAATTCAAACTTTGTCTCGGCTCAGCTAAAAATTTACCATATTTCAACCAATCAGTTTTTGAAGGTGTAATCATAAATTTATTTATACTTCCACCAACTATATAGTTTTTATATGTATCATCTATTTTATAATTGGCATCATATACTCTACTTTTTACATCTAATGCCGTTTGTTTAGGAGTTCCTTTATTTGTTTGATATGGCTTTATCCCAACTGTAACATTTGAAAATTTTTCTAATCCAAATGTGTCAATAATGATTTTATTTATGATTTCTAATTTATTCCCATCAAATAATAAGTTAAAGCCTAACTCATAACTATTTAACCAATCATTTTGTGAAATTGTTTTAGTAGGTTTAGTTTCTATTTCATTTGTATTATTAAAATGATTTATCACTATATTTTTATTTTGAACCTTATTTTTAGATAATGTAATTATTGAAGTTTCTGCTGTTACATCATCAAAAACCTGATACCGAAATAATAATATATTTTCAAAAAAAGTATTTTCTATGAGATATTTTCTTAAATCTTTAAAATAAAACATTGTTAACCAAGTAGATGGAACAATCAACCCAAGTTTGCCATTTATTTTCAAAAGATTATAAGCTTGTTCCATGAATAAAGTATATGTATCTAATTGGTATTCAACCGTTTCAAATTTTTTATTCAAATAGTCTTTTTCATGTTGAGATAATTTTGCCCCATACGGCGGATTCCCAATCACAACATCAAACCCGCCCTGCGCAAAAACTTCTGGAAATTCCACATGCCAATCAAAAGCATTTGGCACGACTGTTTTGTCGCTTATGAGAGAGTTTCCTACTTTGATTTTATTTGCAAGTTTTGTGAGAGGTCTGCCTCTTTTTGCAGTTCTTAGCCACAAACTCAGTCTTGCAATTTCCACTGCTCCCTCGTTTATGTCCACACCGTAAAGGTTATGCTCTAGCACCTCTTTTTCTACCTCATAGACGGCAAACAAGTCACCCATTAGTGCCAAATCATTTTGTAGTCTTTTATGCTCTTTTAGCAAGTATTCCAAAGCCTGATTTAAAAATGCTCCACTTCCACATGCAGGGTCTAAAATCTTTAAGTTTAAGAGCCACTCTTTGTATGCCAAAAGGTTCTCTTTTGCTTCTTGCTCTTTTTTTGTCGGTTTTTTCGGGTTGGCGATGGCTTCAACTTCTGCGATGTTTAGCTCTGAGCGTTTATTTTCACACAACTTGCAGAGAGTGTTTTGCACAATGTACTCTGTGATGTAAGCAGGAGTGTAAAATACACCGTCTTTTTTTCGCTTGGACTGCTTTTTGTCAAAGTCGTTGTCCAAAAGCTGTGCGCTCATCTCTTCAAGTTCGCTGATGGAGTTCTCAAATATATGCCCCAAAATATTTACAGAGATATCGCTTCCGAAGTTGTAAGCAGAGAGGATTTTCGCTCTTGCGTCTAAAACTTCATCATCGATGATAAGTGCATCCAAAAAATCATCATGCGCAAAAAGTCCGCCGTTGTACATGGTGATATCCAAATCCTCATCGCCTGCGTTTATCGCTTCAAAATAGACTTTGTAGGAGTCATAAAGTGTAAAAGTTTTGACAAGCTTTTTAACCTCTTTTTGACGCTGAATTATTGTGCCGATTGTGTTTTTTGGCAAAAGGTCTGTGTCTTCGCCAAAAAGTATAAATACGATTCGGTCTATGAGTTTTTGTGTGGCATTTAAAAGCTCTAGTTTGTCAATATCTTGGTTATTTTTGAGTATATTTTCAAAAAGATGTGTTCTAAAATTTGTATAGTCTTTATAGAGTTTGTTAGAGATATCCTGCTCAAAGTTAAGCGATTTTTCTTTTATGTCCTGTGGAAGATTTTTACTTATGCTCTCATAACTTAAAATAGTGTGAAGTTTTTTAAAGCCCTCATAATCCAAATCAAAAAGAAAAAACTGCTCGTATGCCGTAGCTTTGTCAAAATAAAATCTTAGTTCGTTGAAGTTTGAAACGATGACATATTTTGCATGGTTGTTGTATTGCAAATACCCAAAAGCTTGTCTCACCGCACTCTCATCACGATTGTACTTTTTGTCCAAATCTTTTGTTTTTAAATCTTTTAGCTCTATGACGGCAACAACTTTGTCATCAACCAAAAGAGCACCGTCTGCTTTTTGTCCGTTTGTTTCGTTCTTTTTTTCACGTTCTAGTGTGTAGTGTTCATCTGTTGAGCGGGTTTTAGATATATAACCGAGGCAGTTTTCAAAGATATCTTCTAAAAAACCGTCTTGATAATCGGTCTCTATCCATGAAGAAATCTTCTCTTTTTTGGCTAAAAAGTTTTTGTACTTTTGCCATCTGTTTTCTATAAGTTTTTCATCTTGCTTTTGTATAAAATCGTTTATTACTTTTTGCCCAAAAAGTTGTTGCATGTAATTTTCCACTGTTTTTTTGATATAAGTCATATATCTTAGCTTATCCTTGCTATGCAAATAGTAAAACTTTTGTTAAATAGTGCCAGATGACTTCATAAGTGAATTTTTCTTTGCAATTTGTCATATTTTAAGCCTACATTTATAAATTTACCTACAATTGCGTTTATGAAAATACATATAGATATAGACTGCTTTTTTGTAAGTGCCGTTCGCATTAGTGAACCATCGTTGGAGGGTTTGCCTGTGGCTATTGGTGGGCGCAGCGATGCTCGGATATTTACTAATGATGCAAAGAAGCAGAGTGTTAACCTGAGAACTCTGGCTCTTTT
>NZ_JALNZY010000113.1 GCF_023229105.1 Sulfurimonas sp. | reverse complement strand
GAAGCTGGGACAAAAAAAGAGAATGTCATAGTTTTACATGCAAACACCATGTACCCGACACCGATGGAGGATGTAAACCTTAATGCCATGGTTACTATAGGCAATACTTTTGATGTGTCTTACGGCTACAGCGATCATACTTTGGGCATAGAGGTTGATATTGCCGCAGTTGCGCTTGGAGCTAGTTGCATAGAAAAGCACTTTACGCTTGATAAGACTATGGAAGGACCAGACCACAAAGCTTCTCTTGAACCAAAGGAGCTAAAAGAGATGGTAAAAGCTATAAGAAATATTGAACTCGCACTTGGAAGCAACATCAAAAAACCAAGCAAGAGTGAGATACCAAATATGCAGGTAGCCAGAAAATCAATTGTCGCAGCTTGTAGGATCAAAAAAGGCGAAGAGCTTAGTGAAGATAAGCTAGCAATTAAAAGACCCGGCAATGGGATAAGCCCAATGAGATGGGATGAGATTATCGGAACTATTGCAACCAAAGATTATCAAGAAGATGAGATGATATGAAGAGAAAAATTTGTGTAGTAACAGGAACTCGTGCTGAATATGGCTTGCTCTATTGGTTAATGAAAGAGATAGAAGCCGACAAAGATTTAGAGCTTCAGATTGTAGTTACTGGAATGCATTTAAGTCCTGAGTTTGGACTAACATACAAAGAGGTAGACAAAGAGTTTAAGATTGATAAAAAAATAGAGATGCTTCTCTCTTCGGACACCTCAGTTGGAATCTCTAAATCAATGGGTTTGGCCCAGATAGGTTTTGCAGAGGCTTATGAAGAGTTAAAACCCGACATTGTAGTGGTTTTGGGCGATAGATACGAGATGTTTAGTGCCGCTAGCGCCGCTATGATAGCGCGTATCCCCATAGCTCACCTTCACGGAGGAGAGACAACTGAGGGCGCATTTGATGAAGCAATAAGACATAGCATCACAAAGATGAGTTATTTACATTTTACAGCTACAGAGGAATACAAAAACAGAGTCATACAACTTGGGGAGCATCCAAATAGAGTTTTTAATGTCGGCGGAATGGGAATAGAAAATATAAAAAGATTGAAACTATTAAGTAAAGAAGAGTTTGAGAAATCAATTGATTTTAAATTAAATAAAAAAAATCTCTTAGTGACTTTTCACCCGGTTACACTTGAAAATGCTACCGCGAAAGAACAATTTCAAGAACTCTTAGATGCTATAGATGAAGTTCAAAACACAAATATAATCTTTACAAAAGCAAATAGCGACAGCGATGGAAGAGTTATAAATCAAATGATTGAAGAGTATGTATCTAAAAACTCTCATAAAGCAGTTTGCTTTACATCACTTGGACAACTGAGATACTTAAGCGCTTTACAGTTTGTAGATGCGATGGTGGGCAATAGTTCTAGCGGTTTGGCAGAAGCTCCTAGCTTTAAAATAGGAACTATAAACATCGGTGAGAGACAAAAAGGGCGTATAAAAGCCAACAGCGTAATAGATTGCGAGCCGAACAAAGAAGCAATAAAAAAAGCATTTAAAAAACTCTACTCAAAGGAGTTTCAAGAGACGCTAAAAAATGTTCAAAACCCTTACGGAGACGGATGTGCCAGTTTGAAAATAATAGAAGAGATTAAAAAAGCCGATTTGAATAATATTTTAAAAAAATCGTTTTATAACATAGAGTTTGAGGGGAAAATATGAGAACAAGAATAATTGCAAAACTGGATGTAAAACCTCCTTTTGTTGTAAAGCCTGTCCATTTTGAAGGCTTGAGAAAGATGGGATTGCCAACAGAACTAGCTAAAAAATATTATGAACAAGGTGCAGACGAAGTTATGTATATAGACATAGTTGCTTCACTATACCAAAGAGAGATACTTTTTGATGAGATAGAAAAAACGGCAAATGAGCTCTTTATTCCCTTTGGCGTTGGCGGCGGAGTAAAGACAATTGATGACTTTTCAAAACTCTTTCACGTTGGGGCTGATAAAGTCATATTAAACACTTTTGCCGTTCAAGATAATCCAGATATAATCAATCAGGCTGCACAGATTTTTGGAAATCAAGCGGTTGTTATAAATATTGAAGCCAAAAAATGGGAACATTGGTATGAGTGCTATACGGATTGCGGAAGAATCCAATCAGGCAAAGATGTTATAGAGTGGGCAAAAGAGGTAGAGCAAAGAGGCGCTGGCGAGATACTTCTTCAATGTGTAGATACCGACGGGAGACAAAGAGGCTTTGATATAGAACTCGCAAAAAGAGTAGTTGAGAGTGTAAATATACCGGTAGTAGTTGCAAGCGGTGCAGGCAGTCTTGAAGATATAAAAGAGCTTATAGAGTACGCAAAACCAAGCGGTGTTGCCATTGCCAGTTTGCTTCACTATGACAAATTTACAATAAAAGATATCAAAGAGTATTTAGGACTTAACGGTATAGAGGTTTCAAAATGAGCAATATTATCGGACTTATCAACTATGGAATCGCCGGAAATATCCATAGTATCAAAAAAGCGATTGAAAAAGCAGGCGGCGTGGTTAAAGTTATCAATACAAAAGAGGAGCTGGAATCTGTTGAAAAACTGGTTATTCCCGGAGTTGGAAGCTTTAAAGATGCGATGCAGGAACTGCAAAAGAGCGGTTTGCTTGATGCACTAAAAATTGCTGCGACAACAAAACCAACACTCGGCATCTGTCTAGGCATGCAAATACTCTCAACTCTCGGGTTTGAGTATGGAAAAACTAAAGGTCTGGCTCTTATAAACGCCGAAGTAAAGCCTATGATAGTAGATGCGAAGGTGCCGCATATGGGTTTTAACAAAATTGATGTTGTAAAATCAAATAGACTTTTAAATGGTTTGGAAAATGAGGAGTTTTACTTTATGCACTCTTACGAGGTGGTAAATTATACAAATATCGTTGCATTAACGGAGTATGAAGGGCATAAGTTTGTCTCGTCTCTTCAGCAAAACAATCTTTATGGGGTGCAATTCCATCCGGAAAAGAGCCGTGAAGCCGGTATCAAACTGTTTAAAAATTTTATAGAGTTATAGGAGAAGAGCATGAGCGAACTATTTGGAAAATACGGGCTTCCTCTTGAAGTAAAATTTTGTAAAAAATGTACCATGAACAACCAGCGGCCATCTTCTACCGTTGAGTTCAAACAAAAAGAGGGTGAAAAAAAGAGAACTCTTGCATTTGGCGATGACGGCATATGCGAAGCATGCAGATACGCAGAGATGAAAAAGAGCATAGACTGGCAGATAAGAGAGAAAGAGCTTATTGAACTTTGCAATAAATATAGAAGGAACGACGGCAGATATGATGTTGTAGTTCCGGGAAGCGGCGGTAAAGACAGCGTCCAAGCCGCTCATATGCTTAAGTACAAATATAACATGAACCCTATTCTAATCACGTGGCCGCCGGCTCTTTATACCGATATAGGCAGGAGAAATTTTGACTCTTGGCTTAACGCAGGATTTGCAAACTACACCTATAATCAAAATAAAAAGCTTCATAGATTTTTAACGAAGAATGCATTTTTAAATCTTGGACATCCATTTCAGCCTTTTATTTTAGGGCAAAAAAATCTTGCACCAAGACTTTCGGTTTTACTGGATATTCCGTTAGTAATTTTTGGAGAAAATGAAGCAGAATATGGCAATGCTATTGAAGATAATGAAAAACCAACGAGAGATCCTAAGTATTATAGTGCTGAGCTTAGTATTGAAGATTTAGTCCTTGGAGGAGTTCCGGCAAAGGATCTCATTCATGACTTTGGCTTTAAACTCTCAGACCTTGAGGCATATTTTCCTGTCAATCCCTATGAGATAGAAAAAACAGGGACAACTGTTCACTACTTGGGGTATTATGTAAAATGGCACCCACAAGAGACATATTACTACTCTATTGAAAATACTGATTTTATGCCAAACGACCACAGAACGGAAGGAAGTTTTAGCAAATACAGTTCGCTTGATGATAAAATAGATTGGCTACACTACCACACAACAACTATCAAATTCGGTATTGGAAGAGCAACTTATGACTCGTCACAAGAGGTTAGAAACGGAGATATCACAAGAGATGAAGGAATTAGTCTTATTAAACGATTTGACGGAGAGTTTCCTGAGCAGTATATAAAAGATTGTTGTGATTATATGGACATAACACTGCAA
>NZ_JALNZY010000025.1 GCF_023229105.1 Sulfurimonas sp. | reverse complement strand
TTTTTTTTATACTTTACACAAGAAGAAGTTTTTTCACAAAAAAGCAAGCTAAAGTCTCTTTTGTTCGCCTATTTTGTTAAAAAATATTCAAAATGCAATAAGGTATATGAAAAAGTGCATTATTGTATCCTAAGAAACATTAATCTTCTTATAAATAATATAAGAAGAGCTACTGCTAAAATTTTAAAGTCCAATTCGCTCGCTAAATGAATATTATTAAAGGTGTCACTTTGTGTAGCTTCTACTCCAAGTCTCTGCATAGAGAGAATTTTGGGTGAATAAATTGCGCTAAACATAAGGGAAGAGAAAACGACGCTAACAGAGCTGCCAAAGAGAATGGCATCTCTTTGTCCTCTTTTATACATAAGTAGTTCATATACGCTAACAAAAAAAGCTAAAAAATAAATCCAATAGCTAAAACGGCGAAAAATCTCACTCATAATAATTCCGGCATTGTAGTTATCTAGTAAAACAAAGTATAAAATCTTATCTGAATGAAAAACAATAGGAGCTACGATAGCTCCTAAAACTAAAACCGCTCCAAAGGAAGCAGCCAAAACAATAAGATATGTAAAATCTATATAAATATTTCTTTTCAAAAATTATAGCCTTAGTGTAAACCCTCTGTCAAAACTGCTGTAATCTTTATAAAACGCAATTTCTCCAAAGGATCTATCTTTTAAATAAGCCACTATTTTATCTTTTTGGTCATAACCCATCTCACACGTTAAGAAGTTAATATTTCTACTTAAGACTTCATCAAGAAGTTTTTTTATCATCTCATCCCCGATAACACCGCCAAAAAGAGCATTTTGTGGTTCATAAGAGAGATTTGCTTCAAGTGCAGCATCATTTGCGATATAAGGGGGGTTTGAAACCAAGTAGTCAATATGCTCATCTATGGGTTTTAGAAACGAACCGAGTCTTAACTCAACTCTCTTTTGGAGATTAAACATGTGAATATTTTTCTTTGCAATCTCTAATGCGGCTTCTGAAATATCCACTGCTATAATCTTTGCATTTGGCAGAAACTTTGCAAGCATGATAGAGATAATCCCACTTCCGACACCTACTTCTGCGATTGTCATGTCGGCATTTTTATCATCTATATTTTTGAGCACCTCATCAATGAGAAGCTCCGTCTCAGGACGAGGGATAAGCGCACCTTTTGAGATAAAAAACTCCTCACTATAAAAACTAACTCTCTGCGTAATATACTCTAGGGGTTCATCTTTAGCTCTTCTGTGTGCCATTTTTAAAAGTTTTTCACTCTCTTTTACAAGTGTGTCTTGATTTGTTATAAGCCAAAGCTCATCTACGCCTAAATGGTGCATTAAAAGGAGTTGCGCTTCTCTTGATGCTCTTTTAACATTAGGTGCTAATTTTAGAGTTATCTCTTTTAAAATATCTTTTACTAAATATCCGCTTGACATGCAGCTCCTAAAGCACTCTTATCATTTGTTTCTATATCAACGCCAAGTTCCTTGAGTCTTTCTAGCACAGGCGGGTGTGTATAGTGAAAAAAGATATACAGCGGGTGTGAGAGCGGAAAACTTTTGTTCTCACTAACAAGTTTTTTTAGAGCATTTGCAAGCTCTATCTCTCCTCCTGCTCCTCCAAGCTCGCTTCCTGTTTTGTCTGCTGCATACTCATTATGTCTGCTGATAATTCCCATTATTGGCATCATGAAAAAACCTAAAACCGGCATAAAAAGAAGAATCAAAATCATAATTGCATAGGGTGCATTTTCAACTTGAAGTTCAGCATAAAGCGAACTCGGCAGATTGCCAAAAAGGGCAAACATCCCAAAGAGCATGGCTCCCACAAGAGCAATATTTTTATAGATATCTCCATGTGCAAAATGTCCAAGCTCATGTCCTAAAACTGCCAAAAGTTCTTTGGTTGTGAGTTTTTCTATAAGCGTGTCAAAAAGAACAACTCTCTTTGTTTTCCCAAAACCTCCAAAGTAGGCATTTAGTCTTGCATCTCTCTTGCTGGCATCACTTACAAAAACGCCGGAGCTTACAAAGCCGGTTCTATCCATTAAATCTTTTATCTGCGCATCAAGCTCCTCGTTTTTCAGGGGAGTGAGTTTGTCAAAAAAGAGCGCTCTAAAGGTGGGATAGAACATATTTATAAGAATTACGACTGCAAAGATAAACGCAAAACTCCAAACCCACCAAAGAGTAAAACTAGAGATTATCGCATAAATACCCCAGACTACCAAAGAACCAAAGAGAAGCGTCATGATAAAGGAGATAAGAGTATCCTTTGCCCATTGTGCTAGAGTGGATTTGTTAAAACCGAATTTCTCATCCAAAACAAACTTTTCATAGTATGAAAATGGCAGAGAGATGAGCGAGTTTATAACCAAAAAACCCATAACTATGGCAATATTTAAAAGCGCTGTATTTTCGCCGTCTTGAACTAAAAAAGAGATGTTTTGTTCTAGAAATTTAACTCCAAAACTTATCCATAAGAAAAAAACGATATAGTCTATAAGCATACTAGTTATACTCATTCTCTCTTTGGCAATACTGTAGTTCGCAGCTTTTATAAAATCATTCTCTGCAAGTAAAATAGCTTTGCCTCCCTTTGTCATATTTACATATCCTATCTGCATCACACTTGTGTATATTGAAACAAGTACAAAAAGAGTATAAATTACTACCATCGTCATTAACATGCAACTGCCTTATTTTTTTTGAAATTCTAACATTAGAGCACCTCTTTAGAGCTTTAATAAATTTTTTGATACAATCTTTAAATTTTACAAAGAGGACTTTATGAAAACATTTATAAACGGTCTTAGCCTTGTACTCCCAACAGCATTAGTTTTATACGTACTTGTTTGGATTTTAAAAACAACGGAGAATTTCTTTGGCAACCTGATTTTACTAGTTGTGCCAAAAGAGTATTATGTTGTAGGCTTAGGATTTATAGCGGGCATCGCCATCGTATTTTTTGTCGGGTTGCTCTTGAAGCTCTGGATTGTACAAAAAATAAGAGATTTTTTTGAAGCTCTTGTTGATAAAACACCTCTTATAAATACTCTTTATGGTGCAATAAAAGATTTTTTCAACTTTTTTTCAAATCTCAAAAGCAAGGAAAACGATACTGTTGTTCTTGTTGACTTACCTGCCCTTGATGCGAAAATTATGGGCATTGTAACCTCTAAAGATTTAAAAAGATTTAAATTTTTAGATATGGAAGAACCTGTGGTTGTCTATTTTCAGATGAGTTATCAAGTCGGTGGATACTCTCTTTTTATCCCGAAAAAAAATATAACTTTCGTTGATATGAAAACAGAAGAGGCTCTGGGATTTATAATGACAGCAGGAATTTCAAGCAGTAAAAAAGACAAAGAGGAGCAAGCTTGAGTAGCCTTAAAGAAAAAAAGATAGGATTAGCTCTTGGCGGTGGGGCAGTATTGGGTGCTGTTCATATCGGTGTTTTATATGCACTGGAAGAAAAAAATATTGAGATAAAAGCGATATCTGGCACAAGTGCGGGTGCTATTGTCGCAGCATTTTATGCTTTTGGAAAAACTCCCAAAGAGATAGAAGAGATAGTCACTAAGTTTGAGTGGAAAAAGCTATCTTCCCTTACTCTCTCAAAATATGGAGTCCTCTCAAATGAGAAGGTAGGTGAGATGATAAAAGAGAATATAGGTGAGAAGAAGTTTAATGAGTCAAATATACCGCTGGGCATGATAGCTACGGATATTACGACTGGAGAGAAGATTATCTTAGACAAAGGAAGTGTGGCAGATGCTGTAGTTGCAAGCACATGCATCCCAGGAATCTTTGTGCCTGTTGAACTTGGAGGTAGATTTCTAGTTGATGGCGGGATAGTAGAAAATATCCCGCTTAGTGCTTTAAAGGGTAAAGATATTGATTTTGTAATTGGCGTAGATCTTATTCCTGATCGCTCTTACAAAAAGCCTGAGAATGTTATTGAGGTTCTCTATAACAGCTTTAATTTTTTAGTAAAAATCAATAAAAGAGCACAGACAAAAGATGCCAATATTATCATCAAGCCAGATTTGTCGGAATTTAATGCCGTAGATATGTCGCAAATAAAAAATTTAATTCAAATAGGATATGAGGAGACGAAGAGAATCATAAAAAATCTCTAAGTTATTTAGAGGTCAAATGAGTTCAGCGCAAGCAAGCTTTGCGCTGAATTTAATAAAATTTATGAATATTTTCCATAAAGTTTTGAAAATTTATATTTTCATCTTTATTTTTTAGATAACTGCTAAGATATTCCTCGCTTGCATCAACCCCTTTTTCTTTTTCTATCTCCAGAAGTTTCGCATATAAACCTGATATAATCTCTATAACATGTTTTGAGATTGTTTTTCTAGCTGCGCTATAACCGATAATCTTGCCTGTATCGGTGTCACTTCTTGATTCGAACTCCGTAAAAACCCAGTAATATCTTCCATCTTTAGCCAAGTTCTTTATAACAGCATTGATGTTTTTTCTATGCGAGATGGTCTCCCACAAGAGTTTAAAAACAACTTTTGGCATATCAGGGTGTCTAATGATATTATGTGAATGTCCTAAAAGCTCATCCCTTGAGTAACCGCTAATTTCAACAAAATAATCGTTGCAAAAAGTGATTTTGCCTTGTTCATCTGTTTCGCTAACAATATATCTTTTTGGATCTAACACTATCTCTTTATTTATCGGTGTGGGTTTCATATTAACTCCTTATAAGCTTCCGTTAAGTAATCGAATAAGTGCATCAGATATCTGATTGAAACTCATTACTCTTTTTCCGTTGTGTGTTGATGCAAATTTTTTAGCCTCTTCATAAGTTGCAAAGGGTACCAAGTCATCTCCCGCAGGCGAGGTTGTATTGCTACCGTAAACAAAAAAAGCACCTCTCGCATCTATAGGTTTAAGAGTTGCAAAATTTGTAACAAGGATATCTTTAAAATCCTCCTCACTTTTTACTCCTATATCAAACCATCTTCCAGGAACAAGGTAAAATTCTATCATTGACTTAGGAGATGAAAAGAAGAGTTTCTTGCCGTTTGTAAGCTCTATTTTTGAAACCCACTGAGGATTTTCATACACTTTAAAATTTCTCACTAAACAAGTCGTCTCTTTATCGTAATCCATTACATAAGAGTCGTTTGCACTCAAAGATGAAGCAAGCCATACTGATAAGGTAATTACCAACGATGTGAATATTTTTTTATACATAAAAATTCCTTTAAACCAAATCTTTTTTTTCAAATATTTTAAATCCTAGAAATGCAAAAAACAATCCTAGCAAAAGAGGATACCCAATCGATAAAAGAACGAATACGCTCTGACTCATCAAATCAAGTATATAAAATGCAACCGGACCCATAACTGTAAGCTCAGGATCAAACAATGAAATGGCAGCTACCCTAAAGAGCTCCATTGGATTAATCATAGCTATAAATATAATCAACTCCTCATTTACTCTTTGCTGCATCATTAGTGAAATAAGAGCTATATCAATAAATGCCAGCAAAAATATCCATACGAAAAATGAGATTCCAAGTGCAACTTCAGATGATTTTACAAAAGAAGAGATAAAAAATGCAATCCCTAAAAAGGCGCTAGATAGGGAAAAAAGCAAGCCAGTATATAAGAAAAATATATTCCATGGAATGCTTGCACCTTTTATGAAACCATATACGACAGCTATTATCATGGCAAAAATTACAGGTAGATATACTGTAATAAATCTGCCTATAATTTTACCCCAATAATACTGTTTAAGCGAAATTGGAAAAGAGAGCATATACTCAAGGATATGATTGTCTCTATCTCCTGAAATTGAACGTACGGTAGTTATAAGTATAAATATGGGAAGTATAACTATCGTGATTTGTATATACATAAGCAAAAGTCTGCTAAGTCCGCTAAATCCCATAACTTGAGATTCTGTTACTCCTGCTATAAAAAAAAGGGCGATCAACCCTCCAAACACAAGAGAATATACCAAAAACCATTTGGCTCTTATAGACTCTTTTAAATCTAAATATGCGATTAAATATAAATTTTTCAAATCAATCCTTTAGTACCCGAGTATCTGTTTTCTAATTTTAGGATTTGCCATGTGTTCGCCTCTTAGCATCCTGAGTTTTACTTCATCAATCTTTATCGAGTTTTCTTTTTCAAGTTCGTAAGCGGCAAATCCATAGTTCATAGGTGTCTTTTCATTGAATACAAAATAGGCTTTTGATGCGCTTATGTATCTATGTGTATCATTTGTAAAAACCTCTGCTTCGTCCATATTTATCTCTTTATCTTTGCTCCAAAGAACCAGGCACCCAATATCATCAAAACTGTAGCTTCTCTCTTGTACTTGAAGCTTCGCCGTGTGAATATTTGATGCAGGAAGCTCCATGCTGCATTTTGGGCAGATATCTTTGTGTTTGCTGCTATTATCTTCAGAAGAGATAGAGCCTGATGTATTGCATCCGGATATAAAAAACAGAAGTAAAAAATTTAAGATAAAAAATGAAAATTTAAACTCTTTCATCTGCGACTACTTTTCCCATATCCATATATATTTGCCTGTTTACTAACCCTTGAACCTCTTCTAGTCTGTGGGTAACAAAAAGAAGAACTTTTTCATCTTCATTTTGTTTTAAAAGCCTATAGAAGTCATCCCTTGCCTTTGGATCAAGATTTGCAGTCGGTTCGTCATATATAATGATGCTACTTTTTTTGGCTAAACTAATTGCTATAAGCAGTTTTTGCTTCATACCGCCGCTTAGTTTAAAAAATGATTTGTAAAGATTTGCTTTTATGTCAAGCTTCATTTCATTTGAGTAGTATTCAATAAGCTCTTTATCTATATCAGTGCTCATACAAACATACTGCATAAGTTCTTGAATATTTAATTTAATAGGAGGTGGAAGTTGCGGCACAAAGCTGATATTTTGCAGCACTTTTACCCGCTCTTTAACCGGACAAAAACCATCTATTGATACTTTTCCCGAATCAGGATGATAGTATCCGAGGATTGAGCGTATAAGAGTTGTTTTTCCGGCACCGTTTGCACCCATCAAGGCTATGGATTCATTTTTATTAAACTCACAGCTAACATTATCAAGAGATACATGTTGAGCGAATTTTTTTGTGAGATTTGAAACTTTTATCATAATTACACCAAACTTTTTAATCTAAAATCAAAATTAAGAGCATCCACGTGACAGATATCTACACATCTTCCGCAGAGTGTACAATCTGCTCCTGTGATATACTCTCTTGTGATTCCTTTTTCTTCTCTTTGCTTGTCATATTTTGCTTTTGTAATCTCAAGCACCTGATTTTCAAAACATACATCATGACACACCATGCAGTGATCACAGTTATCATTCCACTCAATTCTTAGAGCAGATATTTTCCCTATGTAGCCATAGGTTGTTCCAATCGGACAAATGTATGTACACCACGCTCTTCTAGAGTAAAAAACTTCAAAAGCAAAAACAACAACAACCCAAAGTAGCGCTAAGCTCCAGCCGTATGCAATCATTCTGCTAAGTATGCCGACTACGTTTAATGTTTCAAAAACTAGGTACCCGGTTGTAAGAGAGAGCATTAAAAATATTGCCCAAAATATGTGTCTTACTCTATGGTCAAATTTTCTCTCTTTAATAATTTTTTTATTAACAAGAGTATTATGTATTTTTTCGCCGATTTCACTTAAAATTCCATAAGGACATACCCATGAACAGTAACTTCTACCACCAACCAATAGGTATAAAATAAGTATAGTTACTGTACCAATAATCATATTGATAGGCAATTCATAAGTAGCTAAAAAAAGCTCCATAGTCGTAAAGATATCTATAAGATGAAAACCTAAAAATCTTGAACCACTAAGTGTTCCCTCTAATGTTTGAATATCAATACGAAAAGATAGAAAGAAGAGTAAATGTATGGCTATTACCAATATCCATCTCTTCATTCTGTAACTAAAAATTTTTTTCCCATCTCTTGTAGTATCAAAAAATGTTGACCAAAAAGAACTGTTCTTTATCGTTTCTCTATTATTGTATTTATCCATCTAAAGCTCCATTTTGTTTGCTATCAGTTGTCGGTTTTACTTATTAGCCTCAGCTGCACGTGCTGGAAATTCTCCAATTTCATCTGCAAATTTTCTTAGTTCCTCTTCACTGGTGTTGATAAGCAAGCCTCTCATGATTACATTTTCTATTCTATTTGCTTTAAAATCAATTAATTTTTTATAGATCATATCAGCACTTTGTCCATAAAGTTCTGGTCCCATAAGTTTTCTGCCATCTTGTTCTCCCGAACCGTTTGCTCCGTGACATGCAGAACATTTGCTTTTGTATTCGTCACTAACTTTGAAGCTTCCGATACTTCCGGCTTTATCTTTAAGTGCTTTTAATTGATCAGCATCTTTTTCTTCATCGCTTTTTTCTACCGGAGAAGCTTGTGCTGTAGTTTTTTCATCCGCAAAGCTTCCAATACCTTTTGAATGTTTACCACCATGATAAGCTCCGCCTTTTGAAGCCGTCCATGCCATTAGTGCAAATATTAAAATTGTTAATATTCCTACGATTATGTTTTTCATATTTTATTTCCTCATTTCATTTATAGATTTATTAAATTGCTCTATTTCGTTAGCTAATTCTCTTATCTCTTTGTCATCCATTTGGTCAATAAGATCAGTCATCAACACATTTTGTTTCGTACCGTTTTTAAATTGTGCAATTTTATTATAAATATAATCAGCATCCTTTCCAAGAAGAGAAGGTCCTACAACACCATTTCCATAATCATTATGACAAGCAGAGCATTTAACTATGTATTTTTTGCTTAGTTTTTTAACAAGCATTGAAATTTGTACTTCTTCATAAGGACTTCTTACAAATAAGTTCGCATCAATTGCTGTTCTTGGCGCCGTTCTGACTGATGCATCATCATTAGCCGGTTTTGAATTTGGGTCATATTCACTTTTTATATTATAATCATAATAGTAAGATTTACTCTGATTTGCATCACGCTCTTTCTCTTTTACTTTTATCGCTAAGGCATCTTTATTTTGAGTAACTTCTATTTTTTGCATAGAAGCTTCTTTTGAAGACAAAGAGGCAGTTTCTGTTTTTGTTTTTTCTTTATTATCACTACATCCTGAAAAAACACTTAACAACAAAACACCAGAAACACAAAGTAAACTCTTATACTTTGATTTTAAACTACAATTTTTCATTTTACAGCCTTATTTTTTGTTTGAGTAATACTCATCATATGTCATTCTTGGTTTAACTACAATTGATGCGATTGTCGTTGGACAAACGTCTTGACATGCTCCACAACCAATACATCCGCTATAAATTTCAGGTCTCTGCCCGCCACCACTATCAGCTACCATTTCAATAGCACTAAGTGGATTTGGAATAGGGCACATATCCGCACATAACGTACATGCTTTACCTTCAAATTGATCAAATTTTTCTAACAATTTTTCTTCTAACTCATGAATATTAACTACAGAGTTAGTATATTTATGCATCTTGTCATTAAATCCCTTAGGAATAGGTGTTTTGCTTATTGCTAGACAAGTGTCTGGAAACTCTAATACAGCAATTCCCATTCTGATATCTTCAGGTTTTTCACAGTGATGATCAAGCGCGCCACTAGGGCATGCTAAAACACAAGGTACAGCATTACAAGCATAACAAGCTCTCTCATCTGCATCAATATATGGCGTACCGATTCCGTGTCCATGAGCCATATCGGTAAGTTTAATTGAGTGATAAGGGCATACTTGAAGACACTGTCCACACTTGATGCAAAGAGCTAAAAATTTTTTTTCATCTACTGCGCCCGGTGGTCTTAATCTATTTTCTGCTTTTAATACATAAGGGCTAAATATCATACCCCCGCCTAAAACAAGTCCTAATACTCCCAGTGTGGAGTATTTTATAAATTCTCTTTTATCTGTTTTAACTTTTTCCAAAATTTATCCTTCTATCTTAACTATGGGTTTTGCATCTTCAAATAAAAAAAGCGGTTTTGAAAATGGTGCCAGTTTCGCTAAAAAATTTAGTAAAGAGATAACAGGCGAACCATAGAAAAATTTAACATCCGGGTTGTGAATCCAAAGCTGATCAGCATATCGATAAACTTTATGCGGAGTATCGCCAATGTTATCATTATTTTGATCAAAGCCTTCATAGTTGTCCCAATAATTTTCGCTAATATCATTATTGTAAGTTTTACTTGACATTCCATCATTTACAACATCTTCAATATTTCCCATTATTACATTATTTTTAATAATATTATCTTCACTTAGAGAGTGAAAATGCATGGCCTCTGCGTTATAAAGTATTTTATTATCCTCAATCCAGTTGTTAGTTTCTGGCTCAAACGGAGATCTGTCTATATAAAGTCCTTGCGCGCAGTATAAAACAGTATTGTTTTTAATCGTAAAGTTCGTAACCTCTTTAAATCCTATTCCCATACCCGTAGCCCCAAGGGAACTCTTGATAAAATTGCCCGTTGCTATTGTGTCTTTAGAGTACATAAAAAATATTCCAACTGAATTGTACTGATATCTGTTGTTGATAACATGGTTCTTTCCGGCATACATAAAGTGAAGAGAATATCTGCAATGCTCGCCGAAATTCTCTTCTATAGTATTTCCGTGGCTATACCAAACAACCATGTCACGAGAGTTGATAAGCGAATTTTTTTTGATAATATTATCATTGCTGTACCAAAGTCTCAATCCATCGCCTCTTAGTCCAAGGTCAAAATCCTTTGATGTTATTTTGTTGTTGGATACTATAGAGTTACTTACCATCTGCATGTCAATTCCAAAAAGACAATCATCTATAACACAATTACTTATTTCACACTGTTTTGCTTCAGATATAGTAATAGCCGCATCTATATTTTCATGTCTATCGCCACTGCCGATTATCTTTAGATTTTTGAGGGTTACGTAAGAGCTTTTTACTTTAATAACAGTTCCATTACCCTCACCATCAATAACTACGCCGTCTTCTTTTCCTATAATAGTCAAGGGCTTATTTATGACAATACTACCCTTGTAAACTCCAGCAGGAAGCTTTAAGATAGAACCCACAGGAGCATCATCAATTGCTTTTTGCAATACATTTGCGTTTAACAGTGGCAAAAATAGAGTAAATAAAGCAAAATAAATTTTAAACATTTTTATATATTCGTTTCTTTAAGAGCTTTTTGTTTTGCAAAAAAAGCGAGTAAGCTTAATAAACTAATTGCAATAATTAGATAAAAGCCAATTGTTGGATAAGAGTGCGTTGTAAATTGAGCAATTTTTCCGTCTCCAAAAACAGTAGGCATAAAAGGTTTGATTTTAAACATCCCCCAATCATGAAGATTATGCCCAAACCAGTATAACCAGAATGAATAATCAGCCATAAATAGCAGAGGAAGAGATGCCGGAATCAACATAAAATAGCTTAAAATTTTTGAATTGTAGGCAATAAAATATACTATAACCAAAGATAGAGCTAAAAGAGCATATATTCCTATTTCTCTCTCTATTGTACCGCCAACCCACATTGGATCCATTCCAACATAGTGATTAATAGTGTTCATTTCATGAACTTCTCCACTATAACCGTCAAAATGGAAAAATACGGGAATACCCTCTGGAAAAGCATCTTTGGGATAGTTTGGTGCCTCAAGTGAAACTGCCCAGATAGGCATCGATGCAGGACCGACTTCTGCAGTAGAAGAGATCATTTTATCTAAGTCGTTGTGCGCTTCTTTTGGTGTAGTAACGCTTTTGTATCTTCCTTGATTATAAAAATTCCAAATTGTTTTACTAACAGATGAAATCTCACTCTCTTTGGAGTCCTCCATTTGATTTAACACTCCATGAAATCCTAATATTGGAAGTGTAAAAGAGAAGGTTAAAATTAATAAAGCCAAAGTGGCGAAAACTCTTGCTTTTGTCAAACTTTTATTCATTGTGAAAGTCCTTTATATGTAAAATTAAAATTTAAGAGTAATCCTCAAACTATATTTCATAATGTATTATATTATAATATTGTTTTTATAAGCTTAAATAATGATAAAATTGTATAAATGAAAAAGGGAGAAGAATAAATTCTTCTCCCTCCTTTGTTTTGACTTAAAACGTAGTCTTAGAAAAGATTAGCGTTTTCATCTACCCATTTTAGGTATTCGATAATATTTTTTACTTCTTTTTCTTCCATGTGCTGATTAGGCATTCTAAGGTTAAAGTAATCAATCATACCTTTAACATATGGGTCATCATACATTTTTTCAGGATTCATAATAAAATCCCTTACCCATTTTTGACTATCTTTACCATGTCTCTCAAGTACACCTGTTAAGTCTGGACCAGAAGAAACTTTACCTATAACGTGACAACCGCCACATCCACCTTCGCCAAATGCTTTTTCGCCGTTAGCAGCTGCAGAACTCTGTTTTGTAGCTATAAGTCTAACAAGTGCATCTTTTGCTCTGATTCCAACATCGGCAGTTTTAACCATATATTGCCAAATCATATTTTCAAAAAGAATAGCTTTTTCCAAATCGCCAGCTTTAACCGCTTCATCAGCCAGTTTTTTCTGCGCTGGTATTTGACCATATTGATCAAACGCATCAGTTACAAGATCCGCTACAACTTTATGTTTATCAAAGTTATTCTCTTTTAGGAACTTCACAACTGATTGTATAACAGCATCAGTCGCAGTGTTTGTTGCAACAGTTTTTTCATACTCAGCTTTTAGCTGTGCAGGAGTCATTGTCTGCATTTTCATTTTTTGTGCACTTTCGTACTTTTTGTTTGGATCTTTTACCATTAGGTAACCCATCATCTCTAAGTGAAGCGCAGAACAGAACTCTGTACAGTAGTAAGGGAAAACTCCCTCAATGTCAGCAGTAAACTTAATACTTGCAGTCTTACCAGGCTCTAGTGAAGCGTGAACATTGTAATGGTCAACTGTGAAACCGTGTGCCTCATCTTGAGCACGCTCAAGGTTTGTTAAGTACATAGTTACTTCATCACCCTTATTTACGGTAATTCTCTCAGGGTTGATGTGTGAGCGAACCATAGTAGCATATACTTTTACTTGATTGCCTTTTCTCTCAATTCTCTCTTGACCCGCTAAAGTTTTACCTTCATGAATTTCATCAGTTCTAGTATTTGTACCCATTGGATATCTTACATGTGGGTGTAATTTCTCTGCTCTGATTGCAACTGCTTGATGTGGCTCACCGAGTGGTAGAGGCATGTCAACAAGAAGATCCATTTTTTTACCGCTTATATCGATTAGCTGGTGGTTTTGTGGGTGCAATGGTCCAACACCTTGGAATCTATCAATCGCAAGTTTGTTTAATGAGATGATATATTTTCCTTGAGGATCAGCAGATTTGCCTTCCATTCCACATAAGTGTCCAACGTTATAGTGAACATTTACTTTATCTATAATTTTTAAAGTTTTATAGTTCCATTTTACGATTTGACTATCAACGTAAAGTGAAGTATAAATTTCGCCATCAATAGGAGAGTATTGGTTGTGTAATGGCCCAAGACCCAGTTCTGCTTGACCATGAAGAGATGATTTCATATCTAAGATAGGAATACCGTATGGATCTTTTCCAGCGTACTCTTTACTATCAATAAGCTTTTTAATTTTGCTCCATTTATAAACAGAAGCATGTGTATCTAGCTTACCACAAACTGTGATGTATTCACCATCTGGAGAGACGTCAACACCGTGTGGAGATTTTGGTTCAGGAATTAAGAATAGTGCATTGTTTTTAATTGCAATATCCATAGGAATGACTTTGTGGTCATTAATGATTTTTACATTTTTCTTGTCTTTTGCAAGTTCTGCAAGTTTTTTCCAGTTATATACATGCAAGAAGTCTGTGTCATTTCTACTCATACCAGCTTCGTTTGGTGGCATGCCAACTTCAATTCCGCCCGTGTACATTTCAGAGTTAAATGAGTTTGTAAATCCCCATCCGTCAGAAACACCTTTTCCTGAGTCACTTAAATCTTGCATATATGGAGGCATTTCAATCGTAAAAGACTCTTTTTCTTGAATCTTCCCTTTTTTAGAATCAAATCTCCACATCGTTACACCACCACGGTATGCTTCTTTGTAAGCTTCGATTGGGTGATAGTTATTATCAAATGGAGCAGCATATTGACATGCTTCTATGATGTAATCACTGTTTTGAGTAAAGAAAGCTCCACCGTGAGCAGATTTGAAAACAGGGTTAACAACAATTTGTTTTGTTTCAAAGTCTGCTAAGTCGATAATTGCTATACGAGGATTTGCTTTGTCGTTGATAGCAAGCCACTTACCGTCATATTTTCCATCTTTTTCTGAAAGAGCAGGGTGGTGAGTATCTCCCCAGTTAATCTCTCTTCCTCTTACATTACCTTGTCTTAAGACTTTTTTTGACTCCTCGTCAAATCCGTATCCTTGCCAAGGTTCAGGAGTAAAAACCCCGATATATTTTAAAATTCTCATAGACGGAACGCCGTAAACTATTACTTGTCCGGCTTGACCCGCTGAACTGAAAACAACAAACTCATCTTTTACACCCGAAGGGTTATAAGTTTTTGCAGCACGAACTACATCAACTTCAGATAGTCCTCTTTTCTTCATTACATCTGCCAATTCACCGCTGCTAGCACTTAATGCAGTCGCCACTAGTGAAGTGCCAAGGATAACAGAAGAAAATTTAGTAAAATTTCTTTTCATGATATGCTCCTTAAATTCCTTTGAGTATAAAGTATTACTCAAACGATAACAAAATAGTAATAAAATTTAGGGGTTGATAATTTGACCTAGGTCAAATTATTGAATTAATTTTAATTTTTAAGTTTAGAATATGAAATGAGAGCATCTAAGTCATTTTTTAAATTTTTTAGTTTAATGGCTGTTGAGCTTAGTTCTTCAAGAGATTGTATAACTGCATCTTCTTTTTTTCTTAAATCCTTATCTCTTGTTTGTTTATTCATAGCATATATTAATTCTACTAAATCCTCTATATGTTCCTCTGTTATCTCCAGTGATTTGCATGTGTGTTCTATGGAGTTAGCGGAGTATGAAACAGAGTCGTTTATCTTTTTTACAAGCGAATTAAAATTATCTTTTGCTTCTGTTATATATGTAGAGGCATTGTCTATTTCAATAGGTTTTAATTCCTTAATTGATGCATTTGTGATAATTTCCTTTGAAGTTAAGAGAAATTTTTGAACAAAGTTAATGATTGTTTTTAACTCGGTAAATAAGTAAATAAGAAGTAGCACTAAAAAAATAAAAAGTAAATATTGAACAAATTTATAAAACTTCTGTTTTTCATAAAAATTCTCTTTCTCTTTTTCTATAATAGTATTAAACTCTAAAATTAGTTTTAAATTAATGCTGTAAATCTCTTTTACACTTTTTTCTAATAAAATAGTTGAATAGATTGATTTGTTTTTAAGCTGATTTCTAATTTTTTGTACATTAAGATAAAAAGAGTTCCAAAGTTTTGCAATATTTTCGTTTGTTATAATATTTTGTTTTTTATAATCCATAGCATCTAGAAATTTTCTTATGGAGTCATCTAGTGTTAGCGTAGAACTATTTGGGTTTTTATAAATATAAAAAATATTTTTTGATATCTCTTGAGTAAAATCTTTTTGCTCATTCATTGTATTTATAAAATCATTATGTTTTGAAATACTTTTTGACGTGTAGCTAAAAAGAGTTGCAAGCGTAATTGAGAGAACAAATAAAAGTGCAACTACAATTTTAATTTTTTTCAAGTTTTACTCCTCATAGATAGAGATTAGAGCTTTTTTGTCTAAAACTACTATCTTCGCATTTTTTGAATCTATGATATTGTCTCTTTTGAGTCTGTTTAAAACTCTTGAGAGAGTCTCCGGCTGTATATGAAGTATAAGTGATATTTCCGCCCTTTTTAAGTTGTTAAATATTTCTAAATCATCATGTAGCATCATAGCAACTTTTGCAGTAGAGTTAAAGATAAATTCTCTATTTACTAGTGATTGGAGTTGTTGAGATTTTAAAATAATTTCATTGATGAACTCAAAACAGAGAAAACCTTTATCTAAAAATTCTTCTTTAAATTTTTTGTAATCTATTTGAAGTATTTGAGAATCCTTTAGAAGTGCTACATTTGCAAAGGAGTTAAGGGTGTCTTGTTTTATATTTGATATTTCAGTTATTAGAGAGTTTTCATATATATAGTGTAAAAATATTTCGTTATTATGTTTGTCTATTTTATATGCTTTTGCCAAACCTTTTAAAAGGTACAAAAGAGAGTTGTTTTGTTTTTTTTCGTAATATATAACATACTCTTTAGAGTAGTTGTGTATAACCGAGATAGAAGATAGAAGTTCTATCTGCTCTTTATCAAGAGATGAAAAAAAACCTAAAGAGGAGATAACCTCCTTGGTGGAGATATTTTTGTTCATTTCAGAATATTAAAACATATCTCTTTGTTTATATCAAACTTAAATAATTCCGACTTACTGTGGGTACTGTTATATATATACTGAATTGAAATATCTGCTTCTAAAAAGCGTTTTGAATTTCTGCAAACGCCTAAAGTTACCGCTTCTTTCATTCTGCTGTGATCCTCTTTTTTTACACTTTCATCACTTTTTGGAGATATGTCGATTTCAAATATATAAACAAGCGTAGTATCGTCTGCTCTGATGCTTATAAGTTTTGTATATTTATCGATTGTTGCAGGCAGTGCCTTTGATAACTCTAGAGCGGCTAATTTGGTAACCTCTCTGTTTTGCTTTTTCATATTTTCAGACGAAAGCTCTCCACTTTGCATCTGCACATCTGAGGCAAAAGCAGAAAACATTATAAACAATAGCACAAATAAAAATTTCATTTTCTCTCTCTTTTTATAAAATATATAGACAAACAACCCTTAATTATTTAAAGGGTGTTTAAATAATTAAGGAGCATCAGTCCTGCTGTTGCCTCATATATGACGGAATATCTAAATGGTTTCCATCAAGATCTCCACCGACAACAAGTCTCGGACGAATTTTTGTAACAGGAGAGGGAGTCTCGCTGACGAAATTCTCATTATTAGAACCTGTGCTAAAATCTTTCTCAAAACCGGTCGCGATTATAGTTATTTTTACATAATTCTCAGGAAGAGAGTCATCCGTAGAGGTACCAAAAATCACATCTGCATCTTCATGTGCACTCTCTTGAACCACAATCATAGCTTCTGATGTCTCTAGCATAGGGAAGTTTGGATGCATGTGGAAGTGAACAAGAACACCCATTGCCCCATTTATAGATACATTGTCAAGTAGAGGAGACTCAATAGCCGCTTTAATAGCCTCATACGCTGCATTTTCACCCTCATGCTCGCCAACACCCATAAGTGCCATGCCTTTATGGCTCATAACAGTTTTTAAGTCGGCAAAGTCGAGGTTGATGTCGTTGTCGCCGTTAGAGAGGATTACGCCTGCTGTCCCGCTTACTGCTTGTGCTAAAACACTGTCAACTATTTTAAAACTATCTTTGATTCCCAGTTTTCTGTCAATTATGGAGAGGAGTTTGTCGTTAGGAATAACTACTATAGAATCACTCTCTTTTTTAAGCTCCTCAAGTCCCGCTTTAGCAAGCTTAAGTCTCTTTGGTGCTTCAAACATGAAAGGCTTCGTTACTATTGAGATGGTTAGTGCATCTACTTCTTTGGCAATTTTTGCGATTACAGGAGCGGCTCCGGTTCCGGTTCCGCCACCAAGACCAGCGGATATAAATACAATATCAGCACCCTCAAGAGCTTTTTTAATCTCATCATAGTTCTCTAGTGCTGACTCTTTGCCTATTTCCGGCTTCATGCCGCCACCAAGACCTTTTGTCAGTTTTACGCCTATTTGGATTGTTTTTGCACCTTTAGTCTCTTTTAATGCTTGAGCATCGGTGTTTATCATAATCATCTCGATGCCAGTAACACCCTCTTTAATCATGTGACCTATCATGTTACCGCCACCGCCACCGACACCTACGGCTACAATTCTCGCTCCATTTATGCTACATGCTTCTTCAATTAAAAACGGTTCCATACTCTCTCCTTAAAATAACTGTGTTGCCCAGTTCCAAAATTTACTGAAGGCTCCTGCCTCGTCATCTTTTTTACTTTTTTTCATTGATATTGAAACCATTCCCTCTTTTTTTTCGCTCTCTTGCAAGTGAGGTGTTGAAATATCTGGCTCTTCTTTGAGGTTTATACTGCTATGACCCATAAGAACTTCATTTGAGTGCCTAACTCTCTTGTTTACATCTATCTCATACTGTGTGTAAGCAGATGCTGCGTACATGATAAGACCGATTGCACTTGAGTATTCTGGGGAACGAAGAGTGTCAAAAAGACCGTTCATCTCTTTTGGTTTTGCTAGACGTACTGGAACAGAGCCAAATGTTGCAACCGCAAGCTCTCTCATTCCCTCCATTTGGGAGAATCCGCCTGTTAGAACTATGCCGGCTCCGATTTTATCTTTGAGTCCGCTGTTTTCAATAAACTGAGCCAAAATCATGAGCGTCTCCTCAACTCTTGCATAAATAACATTATGCACAACCTCAAGAGAGACCTCATGTGTAGTGTTTTCATCGCCGATAATAGGAAGTTCTATTAAATCACTGCTCGGATTTAGAAGTGAGCCGTAGTTTAACTTTACGCTCTCGGCAATATTGAGTGGAGTATGTAGTGCCATAGAGAGGTCGCTTGTTACATGGTTAGAGCCGACTCCTAAAAAGTCGTTGTATCTGATGGAGTTGCCTGAGTGAATCGTAATATTGCTAGTATTTCCGCCCATGTCTATTACGGCAACACCAAGCTCTTTTTCATCATCGTTCAGTGTTGCTATAGAGGAAGCATAGCCGGTAAGAACAATATTCTCAACTTCTACGCCCGCTCCTCGAACCGCTTTTCTTAAGTTATTTAAATTTGATTTTTGTGTTGTGATAATGTGTGTTTCAACTTCAAGTCTTGATGCATTCATTCCAAGCGGGTCTTCTATATAATCTTGATCATCAGCTTTGAAATTGTAAGGCAGAGCATGTAGCACTTCGTACTCATTTGGAATGTTAGCATTGTAAAGAGAGGTTTGCATGACTCTTTCAATCTCTTTAAAGCTAACTTCTTTGTTTTGAATATTTACGATACCACTGGAATTTAAACTTTTTGTGTAAGCGCCTGAGATAGAGACTATAGCAGTTTTTACTTCGCTGCCTGAGACTCTTTTAGCATCATTTAATGCAGTTTTTATAGATCTTGAAGCAAGCTCTATGTTTGTTATGCTTCCTTTTTTAAGACCCTGCGCCTTACAAATTCCCGCTCCTGTTATAGCTATGGTGTTATCGTCAGCTATCTCTGCGATAATTGCACATATTTTCGTTGAACCAATATCTATGGCTAAAACAGTTCTGCTCAACTTAGAGTCCTTCGATAAAAATCTCGGTTTTGTACTTGTTTTGCAGGTTTTTAATCAATCCTTCATTAAACATAGCACTTTTCAATCTAGCAATAACATTGTTTTGATCGTTGTTATCATTAGTAAGCAGTTTTTGTTCCAAAATGCTATACATTACGATATTTCCACTCTCTAAAGTAATATAACCTTTTTTGCTCTCTTTGGTAATAAGGGCATTCATAAATTCATTTGCCTCACTGCTACTTAAATCTGTTAGTTTGCTAAAATCATTTACCGTTATAAAATCGGTTATTTTACCTTTAAATGTAGCAAATGATTTTTTTGCTAATTCTAAGAGCTTGATTCTCTTTTCTTGCTCTACATACATGGCAACAACTTCGCTCTTAGCATCTTCATAATTTTTTGGCTGCGACTTATTAATCTTTACAAGCTCAAATGTAAAGTAATCATCTGCAACTTGTACGGGTTTAGAAAATGGGGATAAGGGAGTTAAATTTGATACTGCATCAATAGCATCTTTGCCAAAAGGATTGTTTGAGATAGATATTGTTGCACTCTTTACATCTACTCCCTCAAGCTCTCCTTTTTTATATGCTATATAACCTCTTAACGCCTCTTTTTTACTCTCTTTTGCGTCTAATTCGTTTACTATTTTATCTTTAGCTTCCTCTAAAGAGAGCACTTTGCCCTCAGCATTTTTGAAGTTTAGCTTGTTCTCATTATAGTATTGAGTGATTGTCATCTCGTCATACTCTTGTGATATTTTTGGCTGTTTAATATACTTTACATCATAACTTACTTCACTCATAAAACTGCTTTTCATTTTTCCCCAAAAAGGTTTTAAGAGTTCGTCTGAGGTATTGATATTTATTTGATCTACTTCTAAGAGTTTATACTCTATTTTATCGGCGATATTCATGGATGTTTTTAAGATATTTTGTTCACTCTCTTTCGTCTGAACTGGAAGAAGATTGAGGGTTTTTTTGATAAGAAGATCTTTTTTTATGTCAGCTTCAAACTCTTTTATACTTAGGTTGTTTTTTAAAAGGACCTGTATGTATGTCTCTTTGTCAAAAACACCATCTTTGAAAAAATACTCTTGTGTCTTAATCTCATTTAAAAGTTCTGCGTCGCTAATTTGCAAATCGTAAGATTTTGCTAGATTTAATATAAGCGCTTGCTGAACTAAATACTGAAGTGCTTGTGATTTTAGACCAAAACTTTTTGCCTTCTCCTCATCAAACTCCCCTTGAAACATTTGCGAGTATTGATTATAAAGATTTGAGTAGCTTTTTTGAAGTTCACCCATCGTAATCTCTACACTGCCGACTTTGGCAATGGCTCCGGCTTTATCTCCATAACTGTATTGCCCCCAGCCTACAAAACCGGCTCCGACAAAAGCAATTGTTGAAATCCAAATAGTAATTATGAGATATTTTTTATGTCTCTGCATCCATGTAATCATCGAGTTAAAGCCTTTTGTGTATGTTTTTTTTGTAATTTTAGGTAAATTCGTATTAAAGCTTGATAAAAAGTACCCAAAATTAGCTTAATAAACAAATATAGATAGCTAATAGAAATGTAAATGAAAAGCAGGTAAAATCTACGCATTAACAAGAGAGAAAGGAGTTTTCATGAGCGGTATTAAAAAGTATGCAAATATTCAAGAAGAGTTACCAAAGTTGCCAGAAATATTGCTAAACACGATTCAATCTGATGTATTAGAGATAAAGAGTATAGATAAAAAGTGCAAAAAATATATTGACACTTGTTCTAAAGTACCTAAATTTAATGATGCATTCTATGTTGTTTACTCAAAATATATGGACAGAGATAATCGTAAATATGAGAAGTTTATTTTTTTATGCAAAGAAGGGGGAGAGCTTTTTGATGTGAGTGGAGCAGAGATGGAGCTGCATGGGCTTTTGGCTTGTACAAATCTTAAATATACTCCAGAGTATGAAGCCGTGGAGCTAAAAAAGTAGTATATGAATAATTTAGAGTTAAAAAATAGAGACTTAGAGGTGTTGTGGCACCCATGTACGCAGATGAAAGATCATGAAACGCTCCCGCTTATTCCTATAAAAAAGGCGCATGGAGTATATTTAGAAGATTTTGAGGGCAACTCTTATATAGATGCAATTAGCAGCTGGTGGGTAAATCTTTTTGGACATACCAACAGCTATATAAATGAAAAAATTAAAGAGCAGTTAGATACTTTAGAGCATGTGATTTTGGCAGGTTTTACGCATGAACAAGTTGTTAGGTTGTCAGAGAGATTAGTGAAACTAACACCTAATGGGCTAGAGAAGTGTTTTTATGCAGACAACGGCTCAAGCGCAGTTGAAGTCGCACTCAAGATGAGTTTTCATGCGCATAAAAACAGCGGTAAAAACAGAAAACTTTTTGTTTCTCTTACTAACTCATACCATGGTGAAACAATAGGCGCGCTTAGTGTAGGCGATGTAAAGCTTTACAAAGATACATATGAACCGCTTTTAATTCAGAGTCTGCAAACCCCTGTGCCAAAGGATATGAGTATAGAGTCGGCTAAAGAAGCTGCTTTAGAGTTTGAAAAATTGTGTAAAAAGAAGTCGCATGAGATAAGTGCAATAATATTAGAACCGCTCATTCAGGGTGCGGGATATATGCACATGTATCATAAAGAGTTTTTAGTTTTGGTGCGTGATATTTGCAATAGATATGACATTTACCTGATAGCCGATGAAGTCATGGTCGGTTTTGGAAGAAGCGGTGAGATGTTTGCATGTAGTAGCGCTAACATCTCGCCAGACTTTATAGTTCTCTCAAAAGGCTTGACTGGTGGCTATCTTCCGCTTTCAGTCGTACTAACAACTAACGAGATTTATGCAAAATTTTACTGTGACTATGGCGAACATAAAGCCTTTTTACATTCTCATAGTTATACTGGAAATGCACTCGCATGTGCAGCTGCAAATGCTACTCTTGATATTTTTGAGAGAGATGATGTTATAGAAAAAAACAGAGAAACAGCCGAGTATATGGGCAAAAAACTCTTGAAGTTTCAAGAGCTTAAAAATGTTGCTTCGATTAGGCAGACAGGTATGATTTGCGCGGTGGAGCTAAAAGGGTACATAGCTGAGGATAGAGTAGGGCTAAAGGTTTATAAATACGGGCTTAAAAATGGTGTGCTACTTCGTCCGCTTGGGCATGTTGTCTATTTTATGCCGCCTTATATCATTACAAAAGAGGAGTGCGACAAGATGATGGATACAGCTTACGAGGCTATAAAACTACTCTCTTAGTCAAAAACAGAGTCGTTTTTAGTATTTTCTAGCAGAAGAAGTCTGCAGCTCTTCTCTAAAATGGCGATTTTTTTTGCCATCTCATGAATATCTCTGTTAAAAGTATAAACCCCATAGCCTCTGATAACCATGATGTCTGTTTTTTTACTTTGAAAATAGTAGGCAATCTCACTGTTTGCTCTATCATACCAATCATCAAAACTTCTAGGATCTACAATCTCTATGGAGCCTAACTCTTTGTAGCCAAAATAATCTTTTGGTGTAATGAGATTGTGATCAAGAGAGTAGGCGGTTGTAAAAGGCGGCATACTGAAGCAGATAAATTTGGCATCTGATATTTGAGAGTAGATGCTATGGTGGATACTTGAGTCAATACTTGCCTGATTCCATCTATAATCTTTCTTAAAGTATAGTTCAATAAGGCTACTGCTCTCAAGTGCATCAAATATAGCCTCCTTTGTATTTATAATAAAGCGGTTTGATTCAGTCTTAGCAGAAATAGAACCGTGAAATATACCAAAAAAATCTTTTCTAAACATGGATAACGATAACGCTGAGAGTCTGTTTTTTAGATTTTCTTTATTCATTTATTTTGCTCATATTTTTTTGTCATAAGTGTAACATAACTTTTTTGCTTTATTTGAAAAGTTACTTTAAAATAACGTCGTCAAAAAATAGCTCTCTGTTGTTTTCAAAATTTTCAACTAGTTTTGTAAAGCAGCCCCCAAGCTCTCTTATGGTTTCAATATTTGGTTCGATATATATCTTGTTTGCTTTTTTCTGCATTTTAATAATTCCGGCTTCACGTAGCAGCTGTAGATGCTTTGAAATTGTCGGTAGAGAAAATTCAAAATGTTGGGCGATTGTAGTTACACAGGTGGAGTGAGGACTTACCTTTGGATTTTTATTGTCTATAGAACATACATACCCGCCTGTAAAGACATTTTTAAAGATGAGAAAACGAGTCTCATTTCCAAGTGCCTTAAATATTTTTATTTTTTGTTGCATATCTAGCACATTGTTTCCTTGACAAATTTTTTAAATAAGTATAGCATACTAAAAGCTATTTAGTTTAATGCCTAAATATGCAAATAACTAATGGAGTAATTTAATTGAAAAATTTATCTAACTTGTTTGTATGCACGATACTGCTTGGATTGCTATCTAGCAATGTGTATGGGCAAGATGATGCAAAAATGTTGCTTATAAATGATGCAAAAAAAGAGGCGGGCGAGGTTACTTCGGATCAATTAAAAGAGATGATTGAAGATGAAAAGGTTATCGTTCTTGATGTAAGAGAGTCTGAACAAAGAGCGGAAGGCTACTTGTTTAATGAATTTGTTAGCGTTAATACTATTTCAATTACTCGTGGTAATTTAGAATGGGAAGTGCTTGGTAAAATTCAAGATAAAAACAGCATGATAGTTACCTACTGCAGAAACGGTGGGCGCGGTGCGTTGGCCGCGCAAGTATTGAAAAAAATGGGTTATAAAAATGCCAAAAACCTTCAAGGTGGAATTGATGCATGGGCAAAGGCAGGCAATCCCATTAAAACTGGAATAGGCATACTAAAAATAGCAAAATAGGAGAAAAAAATGATAACGATTATATTAAACCATGAGCCTTATGACGGCTCTGATATAGCATACAATGCTCTGCGATTAGCTTCTACTCTATATAAAGATGGACAAAAAGTAAATATTTTTTTGATGAATGATGCGGTTGATTTGGCAAGAGATAAAACACAAAAACCACAAAACTATGACTATGATTTGGTTTTAATGTTAAAAAAACTTTATGAGAGTGGAGTTGCCTTGCAAGCTTGCAGTGCATGTAAGGCTAGATGTGGAATCTTTAAAAATGAGCCATACTTTGATGAGAAAGTTTCCTCAACAATGCAGGTTCTGTCGGACTGGGTTGTTCAAAGCAAACAGGTGCTTACGTTCTAAACATTTCTAGCTTCGCATGAAGCTCATCCGTCATAGAGTTAAGATGCTCTGCTGCCGCTGCAATTTCTTCTACATTTCTTGCGTTATTAGAAGAGATTGTATTTATCTCTGAGACTTGAGAGACGATAAAAT
>NZ_JALNZY010000024.1 GCF_023229105.1 Sulfurimonas sp. | reverse complement strand
TGAGTTTGATTACTCTGCTGCGGGACCAAAGATAGAGAGTTAAAGCTTTCTATTTGACCTTTTTCTTTGTTGCGTTTGTCATGTAAAGCCATAAAGCTCCGCCAAAAACAACTAAAATTATAGGTGCTATCCACGGCTTATCTCCTACGAGCTGAGCTATTTTTACTAAAAAATTGCCCGAATAGTAACTCCCTAGTCCAAAGATAAGAGCCCAAGCGCCTGCGCTTAAAATATTTAATACAGCAAACTTCTTAAAATCATACTTTGTCAATCCGATAGCAATCGGTATGAGTGTTTTTATGCCATAGATAAATTTTTGAATTAAGATTATCCAAGAGCCATTTTTTTTCATCATGATGTGTGCGAGTGCTAGTTTTCTTCTATGCTTGCGTAAGCCCTCCATCATCATTTTCTTTTGGTATCTTGCCATGTAAAAAAGTAAAAAATCCCCAAGAGCATTTGCTATAAATGCAATCATAATCGAGAGGCTTAAATCCATTTTACCCATAAAAGACAAAACACCTGCTCCAATAAGAGCTATAAAACCGCCGCCTAAAGAGTAGAGAAAAAGTCCTATGTATCCATAAGTAGCTAAGTTGCTGAATGTATCTTCCATTAATTTGTGTATCCTAAAGTTTTTTTATTTTTGTTATTTCATCGCGAAGGCGTGCTGCTTCTTCAAAGTTTAATTCTCTAGCCGCTTCTTTCATCTTGAGTGAGAGTTCTTTTACAATTGCTTTTCTTTCTGATGGCGGTATTTTATCCATTTTTTTATGTTTTTGGTAAATACCACCGTAATCTTCCACTTTAAGGTTTTCGTCCAATTTGCGGATGGTAGTTGTTGGCGTAATATTATGCTCTTTGTTATACTTCTGCTGCATCTCTCTTCTTGCATTTGTTTTATCAATTGCTCTTTGCATGGAACCTGTTATCTTGTTTGCATATAAAATAACTCTACCGTTTGAGTTTCTAGCCCCTCGCCCGATTGTCTGAACAAGCGCAGTTTCGCTTCTTAAAAATCCCTCTTTATCTGCATCTAGGATTGCTACAAGACTAACTTCGGGCAAATCAAGCCCTTCACGAAGTAAGTTAATGCCTATAAGAACATCAAACTCTCCAAGGCGCAGAGAACGTATAATCTGGTTTCTCTCGATAGTATCTATGTCTGAGTGCATGTATTGTACTTTTATGCCTAAGTCCGCAAGATATTTTGTAAGAGCCTCCGCCATTTTTTTAGTTAAAACAGTTATAAGAACTCGCTCACCTTTTGCGGCTACTTTTTTAATCTCATCATGTATATCTTCAACTTGGTTTGTTGATGGTTTAATCTCCAAAACAGGGTCAAGAAGACCTGTCGGTCGTATAATTTGTTTTGCACAAACGCTTGAGAGTTCAAGCTCATAAACAGATGGCGTTGCAGAGACAAAAAGGTAGTGAGGCGCTTTATTTATATACTCATCGAGCATTAGAGGTCTGTTGTCAAGCGCACTCGGCAGACGAAATCCATAATCAACCAAAACCTCTTTTCTGGCTCTGTCTCCCGCGTACATTCCACGATATTGCGGAAGTGAAACGTGTGATTCGTCAACAATTACAAGATACTCTTTGTGGTGCAGAGCAAAGTAATCAAGCAGAGTGTATGGAGCTTCTCCTGGTTTTTTATTTGTAAGTAGTCTTGAGTAGTTCTCAACTCCTTTACACATTCCAGTAGTTTGAAGCATCTCTAAGTCAAACTCCACTCTCTGCTTTAGACGCTGATGCTCAAGAAGTTTGCCCTCTTTTTGAAAATACTCAAGTCTCTCATCAAGCTCCTCCTCTATGCGTTTAATCGCCACTGCCATCTTCTCTTGACTAACGCTAAACTGTGAGGTTGCGTAGATGGTAAAGCTTTTGTGCTCCTCAAGCTTTTTGTTGTCTATTACATCAAAAGTATAAATTGCTTCTATCTCATCCCCAAAAAATTCTATGCGAAGCGCTTCTTGCTCAAAGTAGGGCGGATAGACATCTAAGCTCTCACCGTTAACACGAATATGACCGCTATCAAAGTAGGTGTCGTTTCGGCTATAACCCATCTCAACAAGGCGAAGCAGAAGCTTTTTCTGCGCTATCGTATCGCCAATAGCGATAGACTGTACCATATTTTCATACTCCTGCGGATCTCCCAACCCGTAGTTTGCAGAGACAGATGCCACAACAATAACATCATCATAGCTAAGAAGATTTGCAGTGGAAGAGAGCCTGAGGCGCTCTAGTTCATCATTAATAGCGCTATCTTTTTCTATAAAAAGGTCTTGCCTTGGGATGTAAGCTTCGGGCTGATAGTAGTCATAGTAGGATACGAAATACTCCACATGATTGTTTGGAAAGAATTGTCTAAACTCCGAGTATAGCTGTGCGGCTAAAGTTTTATTATGCGTCATTATGATGGTAGGCATCTGCACTTTTTCTATAACACGCGCCATAGTGTACGTTTTACCGCTACCTGTGACGCCTTCGAGTGCTTGATAGCGATTGCCTTTTAGGATGGAGTCACTTATGGTTTTAATAGCTGTAGGCTGGTCGCCAGCCGGGGAGTAATTTGATACTACTTTAAAGTTTGCTTCTTTTTTCATTGATGGAATTATAGCTAAATGAGGAAAATGGATGGTTGCAATTAGGTTGTTACAAGTGGATGAATGTAGAATGGTAGCAGTGAATAAAAAGTGCTATACACTACTTAAAAATTCACTCCACTCAACAATTTTAGTCTTAATTTTTTTTCGCTTTTTTATCATTGCGTTTTTCTTTTAAACTTTTTGTTGCTACTTTCTTAACTGCTTTTTTTACGTCTTTACCTTTTGCCATAATATCTCCTTTGTTTGAATTTTTTAATCATATAATAATCTATCATTGTATAGGAGTTACACTTAAAGCTAACGCTTAGATATTTCATTCAGCAAGTGCCTAAAAAACGATTAAGAAGGTTTATTTCTTAACGAAGTAGTATAATTATGTATTAATACGTGTAAGGCAAATGATGAGAAAATTAATTTTAACAATGCTTATATTATGTTCGTCTGTATCAGCGAATGCTTTTGAGGAGTTGAAGTCACTCTCTCAACTAAAGGAGCATGATTTAATTTTTTTGAAATTTGATAAAATTGGGTGTCCTTGGTGTACGAGATATCAAAATGAGTTAGAACCTAAAATTACAAAAAAATATGAAAAAAAAATAAAATTTTTTAAAGTTCAAAAAGGGAGTAAAATATTTTCACAATTTAGAAAAGAGCTGAAATATGAAATACTAATATACCCGATGACCTATATTCTGAAGTTAAATAAAAACAAAGAGACAGAGATAATTCATGAAATATACGGATATCAGACACAAGAGTATATAGAAGAGCTGTTTCAAAATGAACTTTTAATAGAATAGGCTTATTTAGTGTTTTAATTAGGCAATAATAGCGTTGTGCCACTGCACAAGAGTCAGCCTATATCCATCTTCTATAGGTAGAACCTCATGGCTGTATATCGGGTTGCTTGGAAAGATTAGCATGTCTCCGGCTTGAGGGTAGAGTTTAATCTGTTTACCCTCATTATCAAAGAGATAGTTAAAAACAAGTTCCCCGCCGCTAAAGCTATACGCCTGTGAAGTATGATTTTGATGGGACGCGGTAAAGAGAACGGTGGTTATTTTGCGCTGCGGCGCTACTTGTATAAAACCTACCGTTTTGCCGCTTGCATCTACTAGTTCATTTGAATCATCCGCATGTTTGATATAAAACGATCCTTTTGTGTACTCTAGAGCTTGCAGCGTAGTTGATGTAGTGAGGGCAACGTTGAAAAAGCGCTCAATATGTGGCTGAAAAGCTTTAAAATTCTCCTCATACATTCTTACATGCAGATCTGAGAGTTTATGAATAACGGTCTTTCTGATACTCTCATCAACGCTTGGATTTACGATGCTGCCTAGAAGCCTTGTCTTTACCTTAGCTTTTTCGCCCTCGGAGGTGTTGTAGGCATAGTTTGATATATCATAACAGGTAGATTTTGAGAAAAAATCTTTGATAATTAGATAGGGATAATCGTAGTATTGATTTGTCATAAGGCGCGTCTCAAGCTTTAGTGTGGCAATGAAATCATCACAAAAGACATAGTTGCTTATCTGCTTCATATTGTTTATGTATATTTATAATCTACTCATGCCTTAGAGCATCGATAGGGTTTAATCTTGCCGCTTTTCTTGCTGGAAAATATCCAAAAACAACTCCTACGATTGTTGAGAAGAAAAAAGCTACTAAGATTATTGGTGTATTGAAAATAAGCGGCAAATCAAAATAAAGAGCAATTCCCACTCCTGCACTTACTCCGACAATAATACCCAAGACTCCGCCAATGGAAGCAAGAACTATAGACTCAACTAAAAACTGCAACAACACCTCTCTTTCTAACGCCCCAACTGCAAGCCTTATGCCTATCTCACGCGTTCTCTCAGTTACAGAGACTAGCATAATGTTCATGATGCCAATGCCGCCGACAAGAAGGCTGATAGCCGCAACTGCTCCTAGTAAAATAGTAAGTATTTGCGTTGTGGAAGAGAGCGTTTGAACCATCTCTCGCATATCATGGACATTAAAATCATCCTCTTCTCCAAGCCCAATCTTGCGTCGCTCCTGCAAAAGTGAGATAACAGATGCTTTTACGCCCTCTATTGATGAGGAGGTATTTGCTGAAATCATAATCCTTCCTATCTCCTGATTCCCGCTGATGCGTCTTTGAAACATTCTTATAGGCGTTACGATTACAGCATCTTGATCCATGCCAAACATTGCCGCACCTTTTGACTCAAGCAGTCCGATAATCTCACACGAGAAACTCTCAAGCCTTATGAGCTCTCCCACAGGGTCAAGGGCGCCAAAGAGCTCTTTTCGAACCGTCTCTCCGATAACACAAACAGTTTTTCCACCTTGAAGTTCTGATGGCAAAAAACTTCTTCCTGATGCAAAAACCCAATCTTTAACTACAAAGTAATCGTTATTGCTTCCCTCAACAGTTGTTGCATAGTTTTTGTTTGCATATACTGCTTGCATCTGGCTTGAGCTGATGGGAGCGACACCACGGACATTTACAATCTCCCCTTTAAGCGTGTCTATATCGCTTTGGGTAAATCTTCTAGCGGTAGAGTCGGTGCTTGGAGGACCTTGTCTTTGCTGTCCAGGTATAACTATGAGCATATTTGTTCCAAGCTTAGAGATGCTTTGTGTTACATAAGCCGTTGTTGCATCCCCTAGCATTATCATCGCAATAACAGAAGCTATCCCGATAACAATTCCTAGCGTTGTTAATGCTGAACGCATAACACTTCTACGGATTTCACGAAGGGCGAGTAAAAAAGCATTCCAAATCATAAAACTATTTCCGAATCTTCGATGTACTCTATAGCACCGTCTCTAAAATGCACTCTTCTTGAGGCGTACTCTGCCATCTCCAGCTCATGTGTTACCATAAGAATAGTGATTTTTTTTTCGCGGTTAAAAGATTGTAAAAGCTCCATAATTTCAATACTTTTTGCGGTATCAAGATTTCCAGTCGGCTCGTCTGCAAGTAAAATAAGCGGGTTTGTAGCAATAGCGCGTGCAATGGCAACTCGCTGTTGTTGTCCGCCTGAGAGCTCGCCGGGAGTGTGATGAGCAACTTTTTCAAGCCCGACACTTTTTAACGCATCCATTGCCATAGCGTGCCTATCGTGTGCATTGTAACCGCGATACAGAAGTGGAAGTTCGACATTTTCTATGGCGGTTGTTTTTCCAAGCAGGTTAAAGCCTTGAAATATAAATCCGATGTAGTTTCTTCTTAAAAGTGCACGTTGATCTCGTGAGAGAGCCTCAACATTAATCCCCTCGAAGATGTACTCTCCGCTACTTAGAGTATCAAGGCAGCCAATCATATTCATAGCAGTTGATTTGCCAGATCCGCTAGGTCCCATTATGGCTAAAAACTCTCCACGTTTGACCTTTAAATCAACATCACGCATCGCATATGTTTTTGCCTCTTTTTCGCCATATGTTTTTGTGGCATTGCGCAACTCTATAATATATTCTTTCATTGCTCTTTTATTCCGATTAAAACAAGGTTACTTTCGCCAATCTCTGATTTTTTTATAATAGTAAAGCTTCCATCGCTTTTTCCGACTTCGACTTCAACCTTAACGGGTTTGTTCTCTTGTAAAATCCAGACATAATGTTTTGAAGCATCCGCATTAGTTTTGGCGCGCTTAGCACTGCTCTTATCTTTTAGAGGAGGAGTAAATCTTAATGCAGCATTTGGCAAAACAGATACATCTTCTAAAACATCTGTAACAATCTGTGCCGTTACGGTCATTCCCGGTCTTAAAAAGAGTTCAGAATTATCCACATTTACAACAGCATCATAGGTAACTACGCCGTTTACTATTTGAGAATTAAGGCGCAACTGTGTGAGCGTTCCCTCAAAAACCCTCTGGGGATAAGCATCAACGCTAAATTTTACTCTCTGTTCCTCTCTGACATCTGCGATATCCGCTTCATCAACACTTACAACAACTTTCATTTTGGTCAAATCTTCTGCCATCCTAAAGAGTACCGGTATCGTCATAGCGGCAACAACACTCTGCCCCGGTTCAATTTTTCTGTCTAAAACCACGCCGTTTATGGGAGATACGACAGCTGCTTTTTTAAGATCGTCTTGTGCGGCTTTTAGCTCAGCACTTGCTTGGTCACGTCCTGCTTTTGCAGCCTGCAGTGAAGCAAGGGCTAGTTCATAAGTAGTAAAGGCAGAGTCAACTTCTTGTTTTGATGGGTAGTTGCCCTTAGTTGCTTCAACCATTTTTTCTACTCGAATCCACTCCTTCTTTGCCTTGTTTAGCGAGGCAGTAGCCTCTGCAATATTTGCTTGATGCTTTGCAAGTGCGGCTTGGTAGCTTGTTACTTTAGAGGAGAGTTTTACCGTGTCAAGCCGTGCCATCAGCTGTCCTTTTTTAACCTGCTCGTTATAATCTACTAAAACCTCACTTATGGTTCCTGAAACTTCTATACCTACATCAACTGTGTTTGTCGGCTCCATATTTCCTGTTGCTGAGACTGTTGTAGTAATGGTTTTTTTCTCTAAGGTAGTTGTCTGATAGTTTAACTCTTTATCTTTTGCTTCTTTTGTTACATACCAAAAAACAGCTCCTGCGATAAGAAGGATAAGAGCGAATATCCATATATATTTTTTATAACTATGCTTTTTATTTTTACCAATGTTTAGAGTCTCCTCTATCGTTTTGTTTGAGTTATTGTCCATCATCATTCCTCTTAAGTGCAAAATGAAGCTTTGCTAGCTCTATTTGTATGTTTATTTCGCTTAATTTTATATTGAGTTTCTCGATTGCTTTTGTGTTTTTTATGATTTGCAAATCATATCCTGTCTTTTCCCCTACATTTACTCCTGCTTCTATAGCCTCAATGAGTTCATCATACAAAGAGAGATTTTTCAAAGTAATCTCGTTATAGCTACGATAACTCTCAATAAGCTCCAGCGACTGTGTGTAAGAAGCTTTTGTACTTCTATATGTATCTGCCACTTGAGCAGCTTGTTTTAAATAGCTAGCTTTTGCTTCTTGTGTGGTAGCCGAAGCATTGTAGGCAAATGGAATATTTAGAGCAACTCCCGCACCATAGTAATTGCCATCATACTTGTTTTCATATTTTTTTGAGTCATATTCTCTATAACCGACATTGGCATTTAGCGTAACGCTGGGCAAATAGTTGCTCTTTGCCACACCATAAAGAGACTCATAACTTTTTGTTTGCAAGCGAAGATAGTTTAGATTTAAATTATTCTCAAGATAGGCATCTCTTTCTATCAAAGTAAATGTCGGAAGCGAAAACATGACCGGATCAATATCGCTTAACTTTGAGACCTCTCCCCTTAGTTGAGCAAGCATGTACTTATGCGTTACTAGATTTTTTAACTCACTACTTTGTGCCATCAGCGCATTGTTAAGCTCTGTAATATCAGCCTTACCTACATCATATAGTTGTCGTTTTATAAAAATTTCTATCTCTTTGTTTTTAAGTATCAACTCACTCTGCTGCTTTTGATAGAGTGTTTTTTTGTAGTTTAAAAGCGCGCTAAAAAGCCCTTCATTTATAGCAGCTATCTCTTTAAAAAGTGCAATCTCATCTGCTCTTTTTTTAGCATCAGCATACTCTATCTGATATGTTATGCCCCCAGAGCGAAAGATATCTTGAGAGATGGAGGCTGAGATATTCGCATTTGTGCCATAATCTCCGGTATAAGCTTTGTCGTATCCATATGAGGCACCTAAATTAAGAGGCGCTATCCAATTGTACTTTAGTTTTTCATGCTCTGATTCATATCTATTTTGTTCTTGGAGCAGAAGATTTTGCTTCTCTTGTGAGAGGAGCTCCTTCTCATCTGCGCTTAGTGATATAAAAGCCAGAAGATGAAATATTATATAAAAGAGAACACTATTTTTCATTCTTATCCTTAAGCTTTTTAAAATTGTATCTGAGTTAGAGTAAATCGTAAGTAAGTGCTCTTTTATAAATATAAAAAATATCTTAAAACAACCATGTAATTAAAAAGCGATAAGAAAGCTAAAAGTTAAATCGGATAAAATTTCTCTGATTTAAAAAATTAGAGCGTAATTCGTTCTTACCAAAGGATACAACATGAAAAACTTCATTTTACTAATCGCATTAACATTAGCTGCTCTTCAAGCAGATAATATAGTGCATTACGATACAAAAGAGGCTAAAACTCCGATAAGTAAGCCTAACCACCCAAACTCAGATATTTATTAATCTAAATATTTAAAATTTTATTTCTCCTTCTAAAATAGGTTTTTTAAACCTATTTTAGTGACAAGCCACTCTTTTTTAAAATCTTCTTTTTATAAAACCAATCACTCCAACAGCAACAAAGAACAAGCACAGCGTTAAAATCATAACATTTGTCGTTCCTGATGCCCCTTGGGTAAAAGGCAAACCGCTTGTGTTCATGCCAAAGAAACCGACAACCAGATTTAGGGGTAAAAATATAGCAGATATAATAGTAAGGTTATAGATAAGAGCGTTCATCCTCTCGTTTGTACGCGTATTGTAAAAACTGAAAATATAATCAAGCTTAGAGAGTTGCAGTGTAGCAGATCTCCTTGTTCGCTCTATATGTTCATGTAGGTCAATGTAGTGATTTAATGGAAAATCATCACTATTTTCATAATATGCAATAACCCTCTCCATAGTAGAAGATGCGTGCAGCAATACTCTCTCAATTTTTATAATATTGCGTTTAAATTTCAGCCACTGATTCATAAAGGATTGCGTTTTTTTGTTGAGGTAGAGAGCCTCTTCCATATCGGCAATCAAGTCTCTATACTTTTCAAATGATTTTAAAAGTTCATCAACTATGCCGTCCAACATCTTATAGGGGGATTCAAAGCGGCTCTGTAAAGGTTTAAACTTTTTTTCGTCTCTGTTGTATAGATAGCTTACATGAGGAGTTATTATAAATCCGGTAGAGACTATTTCAAGTTTATCCAAAATTACGGGCAGTCTGAGAATTAACATCTCATAACCCTCATTTTCATCAAATATAGATGGATGTGCTTCATTTTGTAAATCATCTAAGTGAAGACTATCTACTAATTCATGAATATTTTTCATTGTTTATCTTTTATGTTTTTAGTTATATACAAGTTCTTTAAAATTGTAATCATACCCTCAACTGCATTTTTTGTTGTCGTTTCATGAACGGTGTGATATCCGATTGTAGGGATTTGCAAAGTTGTACCTTGTATCTCTCCCTTAGTCGCATAAATAAGCCTTCCAAGTTCAGTGGTTCCAAGAGAGCTTGTCGTGCCGTTTTTTAGCATTTTAGCTTTTAAGTATTTGTCTTTAAAATCATATCGTATCTTATTCTTAATCGCTATCTCTTTTATTTTATTTTTTAAAGGTGATCTAAATACTGCGTTTGAATCCCTGTTTCTAAGAACTATGTCTATATTCTTAATCTCTTCTAAAGTAGGGTAGGGGCTTGTATCAAGAACAAGAAGTTCATCTGTTTTAACGTCAAAACGCCTGAACCACTCTAGTAAAAATCTCCAGCTTCTTCCAGCCTCCTCAGAAGCGGTAAAAAAGGCAGTACCCTGATAACCGATGGCGTACATATAGATAATGATTGCTATGCTTATAACGTTATCAAGTTGTGCAGAAATAAGATTGTCTTTTATCTCAAGTTTATCGGTAAAGGCTATCGGAGTTCCGGGAAACATGTAGTCAAAACCCTCTATTTTAAAGATAATATTTTTTCTTCTTTGGCACAAAAAAGCATCTTTTATAGAACCAAGCCCAAGATAAGTTCCCGACCATGGCTCATACGCCTGAACTTTTTCATCTACAAATCTTGCGGTAAAGTTGTGAAGCAGCTGTTCTGAGTTTGAGTCACCGGTTAAGTCGGCCTTGTTTTTTGCAATAAATGCAGCATATTGAAACTCGTTGTGACCAGTGCAGATAAGTCCATGCCTATCGGCATGTGCAGAGATATATCCACTCTCTGGGATATCCCCCTTTGCTATAAGCACGCCGTCGTAATACTCAACCTTTACTCCTAGCTCTTCAAGCTCTCTTTTTATAAACATAAAAAAGGGGTGTTCTTCCCCTACAACACTAGGGATGCGGATAAGTTGTTTTAATATATCGTAAAATAGTTCCATTTTATTCTATTATGTCCTCATTGTTTAGTTCAAAAAATTCACTCAGTTCAATTGCATTTTCATTGAAAAGCTCAATTTTATTTTCTGCTATCTCAAGATTTCTAAGTTTTGCTATATGAAAAATGGCATCTCCCTCTTGTACAAGAGGTATCTCTGACTTACCTATTATGACTCCGTCATATGGCGCTCTTAATTCAAAACTGTTATCGCCTAAAGGTTCATCAATAAAAGCGATAATCTCATCTTTACGCACCGTGTCGCCGAGAGCTTTTATGGTTCTTAACATGCCGCTTTCGCTTGAGCGTATCCATTGGCTGTTTCTTGTAATTATAGAAGTTTTTCTATCTCTTTTTTTTGCTGTTTTAAGCAGCATGCCATTTTCTCTAAGCACATTTATTATCCCATGCACGCCGATTCTGATTGATGCTTCATCAAACCTTAACGCTTCGCCCGCTTCATAGAGAAGTATAGGGATGCCTTCTTCTTGAGCTACTGCTCTAAGGGAGCCGTCCCTGAGTTCTGAGTGAAGAATTACAGGAGCTCCAAATGCTTTTGCAAGGGTAAAAGCGTACTCATTATCTATATTTGTTCTTACTTGTGGGAGATTTGACTTATGGATTGATGCGGTATGCAGGTCTATTCCCAGATTACACTTTTTGACGACTTCATCAAAAAATATCTTTGCAACCCTGCTTGCTAGTGAGCCTTTTGGAGTTCCTGGAAAACTTCTGTTTAAGTCTCTTCTATCGGGCAGATACCTCGATAGAGTCATAATTCCATAAACATTTACGATTGGCACTAGTAAAATAGTTCCTTTTATTTTTTTTAAAATATCTAGTTTTCTAAGTCTTCTTATTATCTCTATGCCGTTTAACTCATCCCCGTGAATAGCCGCGCTGATAAAGACAACAGGTCCGTCCTTTTTGCCTCTAATGACGTGAATTGGAAGCTGTGTGGGCGTATTGTATAGTTTTGGCAGCTCGATATTTACAGTTAGATTAGCGCCTTTTGATATCTCTTGATTACCTAAAATAAATTTTGTATTAGCCATTTTCTAGGCTCCAATACTATCTTTTTTTAATTTTCTTTTTTTTAAAGTTAAGGCGGATTTGATGGCTACATTTTTTTCAATATAATCCATGATTTTTTCAGCTATATCTATCTTTGTAGATTTTTCAATTCCTTCTAAACCCGGGGAAGAGTTTACCTCCATCACTAAAGGTCCTCTGGCTGAGGGTATCATATCTACTCCGCAAACTCCAAGCCCCATTGCTTTTGCAGCAGCAAGCGCCATTGTTTTTTCTTTTCTTGAGAGTTTATGCGCAGTAGCACTTCCGCCTTGATGCAGGTTTGAGCGAAAATCGCCCTCTGCACCTTGCCTTTTCATGGCACCGACAACCTCTCCCCCGACGACTAAAACTCTGATATCGGCACCGCCGGCTTCTTCTATATACTCTTGAACAAGAAGATTTACATCCATTCCGTAAAATGCATCTAACACCGATTTGGCAGCTTTTTCGCTATCTACCAAAACTACTCCGACACCTTGCGTTCCCTCAAGTATCTTAAGTATGAGTGGTGCTCCTCCGCTTAGTGCAATAACATCTTTTGCGTTAGATTTATTAGATGCAAAAACAGTTTTTGGCATATCCACATCGTTTTTTGAAAGTATCTGAAGGCTTCTAAGTTTATCTCTGCTTCTAGCAATAGCTAAGCTTCCTGATGTTGAAAAAGCAGACATCATTTCAAAGTGTCTTACCATAGCCGTTCCGTAAAAGGTTCTGCTTGCCCCGATTCTTGGGATAATAGCATCAGGCGTTGGAAGCTCTTTTCCTTGGTAGTTAATTTTAAGCTCGCCTTTTGCTATCTCGATGCTGCATTTTAGATAGTCAATCACTCTGACTTCCCAGTCCTTTGCCTGTGCCGCTTCAACCAATCTTTTTGTGGAGTAAAGCTCTTTGTTTCTTGATAATATATAGACTCTCATATTTTTTTCCTGCTTAAATTTTTTAATAAGTTTTCATCTGCTTCTTTTGTTAGATACTCTTTTGAAACATCAACTAAAAATTTGTTTGCTAAAAATTTTTTACCGATTAACATAGGATATTTCATGTCTGAACGATCTGTAAGAGATATGACGGTTGTATATTCTTTTCCAAAAAACTCAACTTTAACCCTAATTGAGGGTCTGTGCTGTAGTTTTCCGTTGGAACTACGGACTTTTTTCATTGCATAAAGCGGAACTGCCATCTTTATTCCATTGTATGCCGCATGGACTTCATCTAGTAGTGTAAAATGTACAATATTCTCCTCATCTACAAAAATATCATCACAGTGCAGGGCGTTTGAATCGGCACCGGTGTCAATTTTTACATCAAGATTATAAAGATCCAAATCAGGAATAGATATAAGCTCTTTAGTGCCGATAATCTTTTTTTCTTTCATTAAGCAATTCCGATGTTTTATTATGGATTATATCATATTAGAGAGGCAAGATAATTTTAAAAAAGGTCTCTTAAAGTTGTTTTTAGCAAAAAAAAATTCATTAGAGAGTATAATTTTGTATATAAAAATGTAGTAGGCAAGTAGTCGCTTTATGCTAAAAGAGATTAATCCGCAAAGAGATGCGGAATATATATTTGTTAAGAGGGCAAATATGACGTTTAAAGATTTAGAGTTTATGTTAGAGTTAAATGGTGTTATGAGAAAAGATGTTGATTACATTTTAGATTTTAGTAAAAAGAACGGTATTGATACACAGCAGATTGATGACGAGCTCAATAAAATGGGGTATGAGAGAATAGTTGAGAACGAACTTGAAAACTCATGGGACGATGAAGATGACGAGTATGAACCTGTAGAGAAGTTTTCGCATAGGAATAAATTTGTGGAGGATTATGACTAAGTGAGGATATAAGCAGCATATCAAGTGCTGCTAATAGATAAATATTTACTCCTGTTTTGTTGCTTTAGCTTTTGGCTCAAACAGAGTTCCGAGGGTGTGCTTGCCATCTAAAAGAAAAGATTTTGCAGCGCTTAAATCAAACCCGTTGCACAGAAGCATTCTTTTCCCCCGTGTTATTAAAAAATCAGCAGCTTTTAGTTTTGTTACAATCCCTCCAGTCGCAAATTCATTATTAGACGTAGGAACATCGTCAAGCGCCTCTTTTGGCAGTTCATTTACGATTTTATAAAGTTTTGCATCTTTAAACTCTTGCGGATTTTTATCATAATAGCCGTCAATATCGCTCAAAATTACTAAAAGTTCAGCATCTGTAGCATATGCCACATTAGCCGAAAGCTGGTCGTTGTCTCCAAAAAGCTGTTCAGGAGTGGATGTTATATCATTTTCGTTTACTATAGGTAAAATATCATTTTCTAAATGTGCATCTATAATATCTTGAAACATTTTAGTGCGTTTTCTTGAGTCAAAATCATCTTCGGTTAGTAAAATTTGCGCCGTAGTAATATCATAAATATCAAATTTCTTTTTATATGCACTCATCAAGATGGGTTGCCCAGTAGCGGCAAGTGCCTTTTTGCCAATCTGCTTTCTTTTATCTAGTTTTAGTATGGAGTAGCCCGCCGCAACTGCTCCTGAGGTTACCAATATTACATCATATTTTTTCTTGAGCATTATAATAAGAGTGACGAGGTTTAACATGCGCTCTTTTGCGATTTCATTATTTTCTGTCAGAACTGCTGTACCGACCTTAATAACAACTCTTTTCATTAATTTTCCTTTGATTACGCAACATTTCTATTGCTTTTTTGTGATTTGTGCAGTGTTTTTTAAAATCACAAGATGTTTTGCTCCCTATTGTAACAAGTTAAAGATTTAATTTTTATTAGCAAGGAAGCAAAGTAAATCTCATAGGTGCTAAAAGTTATATTTTTTAGAACTTCACTCTTGTAAATTATGATAGAATTATGGCTATATAATCATAAATAGGACTGTTTTTATGCAAAACCAAACAACTTTAGCAAGATTAAATGATAAAGTTTCAACTATTGTTGAGCAGTATAATTCCCTTAAGCAAGAAAATGAGGCACTTCGAATGGAGTTGATTACACTAAAAGCCGAGAGTGAAATAAAAAGTCAAGAGATAGATAAGTTGATTGAGCAGAATGCTCAAAAGGACTCCGAGATAGAGTCTATTGTAGAAAAACTAGAAAGTATAATGGTTTAAAAGCATGAGTAAAAAGCTTGGTTTAAATATAGCTGGTCGCCATTTTGATGTTGATGTTGAAGATAGTTTTGCTATTTTTTTAGAGCAGCAGATGAAAAAAGATTTTAATATAGAGGGCAACAACGAATTAAAGATATTGCTTCAAGCATATGTGCGTAAAAATCATGAACTCTTTTTGCAAGAACAGAAAATAGAAGAAATTACAAAGAAATTAGAGATTTAAGATGAGATTTATTATTATATAAGTTAAGAGTGATATAATTTCGGTCTCTTAAACAGAGATGGTGTGCGCTCGTAGCTCAGCTGGATAGAGCACTGGTTTGCGGTACCAGCGGTCACATGTTCGAATCATGTCGGGCGCACCATACTTACCACCCCCCCCTAAATAATAAATCTCATAGATGACTCTTATAAAAAATTTTAAAACCCATTTAAAGCAGTATTTCTACAAGCTAAATTCAGCAGATTTTTGTAAAAAAAAGCTAAAATCAAAATTAAAGTGTCAACAGCGGAGTTAAATTCGGCAGATTTTCGTAAAAAAAATTACGAATTGTAACCTTAAGCGACTAGTGTTATTTTACTCCTTTTATTGATTTAGATATCTGAAACTTATATAAATCTGAATTTACCATCCCTTCCTCTTTTTTCTCTTTTAAACGATATGAATCTCCAAGTATATTTATAACATGAGAGTGGTGTAAAAGTCTATCTAGGATAGCAGTAGTTACAACTTTATCATTTGCAAAGATGCCACTCCATTGGCTAAAGACTAGATTTGAAGTTACAATTGTGGCTCCTCTTTCATATCTCTTTGAGATTACTTGAAAGAAGTGATGAGCATCTTCTTTGCTCATTGGAAAGTAGCCTATCTCACATTGAATTTATGCTTGCCATAGCCATAGGCATTTCGTTTAATAATTACCGTCTTCATGTTGTCATAAAGTCCTTCTTGCGGCACACCACCGAAGTAACTAAAGGCATTCATATGACATTTCATAAGGGTATCTACTTTCTCATCACTTACATATTCAACATATGAAGCACGAGAATATCCCATAGTTGCTACAAAGGCAGACAAGCCATCTTTTGGAAATTCTACCCAATCAACTTGCATCTGCTTACCAGGGTCTGTTTCAAATCTAACTAATGGTTCTTCATCTTTTACTTTTTGGCGAAGCCCATGACGGAGTACAACATCATTCATCCAACGAAGGGAACCTCTATAGCCTAATTTCTGTATCTCCTGATAAATTGATGATGAAGGAATAGAAACACCTAGTTTATATGCTTCTTCTAACATTCTGGCAATATTTGGAAGATATGAATCAACTGTTGTTTCAACTGATTCTCGTTTAATGACTGGAATATAACCTTCAGGTAGTTTTGCATATTTAGCAACTGTATCTCTGTTAATGCCAAGTTTACGAGCTATGGCACTTTTACTAAGTCCATCTTTGAGCATCTTATGAATCATTTTTACTTCACCTTTTTTAAGCATTTATCTCCTTTCAAATTTTTGAAAAAAGACTTTAACAAAATTAATTTGTTTATTTAAGCTTTTGGTTGTAAAAACTACTTTTTAGCAGCTTTTCATACTGCCTATTTTAACTCCGCCGATGACATGAGATAATTGTAATAGCCCATCTATCTTCATTCTCCTACTTACCTGCTCAGGAGACCATCCTAGTTTTAAATGTTTGAGCACATATTTTTTATGCTGATTTGTGAAACGAAGATTCTTAACTTTTTTCTGATATCTAATTCTTGTTTGTATCTGTGCATACTCTGCTTTGTAATATCCATTTATACTGTTTCTTTGTATCTCTCTGTAGATAGTTGATCTGTGTACGCTTAAATTAGTCGCTATACAACTTTTACTCAACCATTCTTTTATTAAAGCTTCTATCTGGTATCTTTGTACCATGGTTATTTGGCTGTAGCTCATTTAAAGTCCTTTTATCTTTGGTCGGATATTTAGACTCTTATTTTACTACATCCTCTTAACCTATACTGTCGCACTTTAAACTTGAATTGGCAGTATAAATTTATTTACTTTGACATGAAATTTTAATAATATATACCTAATTTATGGTGTTAATAGTAGTCTTTGAATAATTGTTAAATTAGAAATCTCTATAATAAAGACCGAAATATTGGAGTATGTAGTGTTTGTAAAAGAGATGAAGTTGTTAATTAAGTATGCGATTGAGCTAGATATTTCTGGGCTTGAGTGTAAAATTGGCTACAAAGGGGATGCTATTTTACGACTTAGCTCAAGCAACGCAGATACTATTAAAAAGATTGAAGCATTTTGTTCAAGGGCTGAATTTGAATATAAACTTAATTATAACAAATCAAGAGCTACAACAGATATTTTTGTTGTTTTTGACTCTGACGTGTATAAGTTAAAATAGGCGAAGAGTCTAATAAAAGGTTTTTAGAGTTGCCGTAAATACTCTTTGTGTTATAATCCTCTCTTAAAAAACAACATAAAAGTGATTCATGTTCTCATCTCAGATAGATACTATTTTAAATAATAAAGACAAACTCTTAACACAAATCTATTTTGACCTGCAAAAATATTTTGAACTCAAGTATGGGCATGACACGGTTGTTTTTATGGAGATAGGGACTTTTTTTGAAGTTTATGAAGTCAACAATGAGCAAGAGCAGGTCGGAAAAGCAAAAGAGATAGCTGAACTTTTAAATATACAACTTACTAAGAAAAACAAAAATATTCTACAAAACAGTGATAGAAATCCTCTTTTAGCGGGAGTTCCTGCCGTATCTTTTGAGAGATATCTAAGTCGTTTGATAGCAGAGCAAAAATATACCGTAGTGGTTATAAAGCAGAAGGGAAATCCTCCAAAGATTAGCCGATATATCTCACAAATCGTCTCCCCAGGGACAAATTTTGACTACATCGTGGACAATGACGACAACTATATCGTCTCTATTTTGGTTGATAAACATAAAGATATTTATACGCTAGGATGCAGCGCTATAGATGTTACGACTGGCAAAACGTGGCTTTATGAGAGTCACGGAACAAGTGAAGACCCTGCTTATGCGCTTGATGAACTTTTTAACTTGTTAAATACCTACCGCACCACAGAGGTGGTTATAACATTTTTAGACGGGGCTCTTGATAAGCGTCATATCATGCACTATCTTGAAATTCCAGAGCATTATAACTACAGCGTGAACAATCAAAGATTCAAGATTGAGTTTCAAAACAGACTTTTTCGGGAAGTTTACCAGATTCACTCACTTTTGTCTCCCATAGAGCATCTAGATTTAGAGAGAAGCCCGATGATAACCGAGTCGTTGGCAATTTTAATCGATTTTATAATTGAGCACGATATTCACATCATACAAAAACTAAGCACTCCAAAAATAATAGACAATCGCCGTTTTATGTATCTTGGAAACAATGCGCTTGAGCAGATGGGCGTTATCTCAAGAGACAAAAAAGAGTTTACCCTTTTAAAAATGCTCGATAAAAGTGCGACTGCAATAGGGCGCAGGCTTTTAAAGGAGAGACTCTTAAATCCTATCATGGAAAAAGAGGAGCTTGAGAGAAGATATGATTTGATTGAAAAAGTGTCGTCTCATACAAGGTATCTTGATGAGATAATGCGCGGAATATATGATATGCAGAGGCTCTCTCGCAGGCTCAATTTAGGCAAACTTCACCCATTTGAGATGAACCATATCTATGAGTCTATGCTTAGTGTAAAGGAGCTTATGCTCTATGCAAAAAAGCATAAGATTCAAAAAATCCCTTTTCATGAGAGTGAAGTGGATGAGTTTTTAAGAGATATTGCAAAAAGTATAGACCTTGATGTCTCACGCCGTTTTACAAATGCAACTGTGGATGAGAACTTTTTGATGAGCGGAGTTGACGAGGCGATTGATACTTTGGTCAAAGAGAACAGAACTTTTCTTAGCGCTTTTGAAGATATCATGGCAAAAATCGAGCTTCTGCTTGAAGATGCCAATGCGCTAAGTTCAAGCAAGTTGGTTACTTTAGGCTTTTTGGAAAAAGAGGGATACTATATCTCTCTTAGCAAAAATAGATTTTCAATGATAGAGTCTGAATTTAACAAACATGAAGATTTTAAACACTTTAGAGCAAAAAAGTTTACAAACAATGTAAAAATAACATCAACTTTTACAGATAATATCTCTGATGCTATGATAAAAAACCGCCGTAAAATTGTCTCCCTTGCAAAGGAGCGATTTATCCAGCTCCAAGGCGTGTATGAGAGAAGATACTCCCTTTTGTTTGAGCGTGTAATTAGCTATGTAGCAGATTTGGATGTCGGAGTTAGCTCATCAAAAGTGGCTGAGATGTATAAGCATTCAAGACCTTCTATAGTCGATGTAGAAAGTGATGAAAATTTTATACAGATTATGCAGCTGCGCCATCCTCTTATTGAGATTCAAGAAAACAGCGGAATCTACGTTCCAAATGATATTGTCATGGGCGCGCGCTCCTATATGGATTTGCCGCATCCAACTACAGCTATGCTAGATACCGCCTTGCATGATGGGCATCAGATAAACGGAGTTTTACTTTATGGCATAAACTCTAGCGGAAAATCATCGCTTATGAAGAGCATCGGACTTGCTACTCTTATGGCGCAAGCCGGCTTTTTTGTGAGTGCTTCTGCTATGAAATTCTCTATTTTTGATTCCCTTTTTACAAGAATCATCTCAAGAGACAACCTTGCAAAAGGACTCTCCACTTTTGCGGTAGAGATGCTTGAACTTAAAAACATATTTAACCGTGCTACCGTGCGCTCACTTATACTCGGCGATGAGATAAGCCATGGAACAGAGACGCTCTCGGGTGTTGCTATAGTCTCAAGCGCTATTATAAAACTCTCCTCCCTCCGCTCTATTTTCCTCTTTGCTACTCATCTTCATCAGCTCTCAACCATGCAGGAGATAAGTGCTCTTAAAAATGTCGTAGATTTACACTTAAGCGTTGCGTATGATGAACACTCGGATAAACTTATTTTTAACAGAGTTCTTCAAGCCGGAAGCGGAAGCAGCATCTATGGTTTGGAGTTTGCAAAGTCGCTTCACATGGATAGCGAATTTTTGGAGACGGCTAATAAAATCAGAAAAAGATTGGCAAAAGATTTTGATGAGTTGGAACTTCTTGTAAAGAAAAAAACGAGCAAATATAACAAAGAGCTTTATATAACAAAATGCGTAATATGCGGAGCTATGGCTGAGGATGTACACCATATAAACAACAAAGCACTAGCAGATGAGAGTGGATTTATAGGTCATTTTCATAAAGATTCAAGACATAATCTTATCCCACTTTGCAAAGAGCATCACAAAGATATACATGATAAAAAGATAAGAGTAGATGGCTTTGTTATGACTTCAAACGGTCTAGAGCTAAAGTTTGAAGAGCAAATTAAAAAACCCAAAAAGCAAGAGATTGGTGAGCTTGAGATAAATAAAGAAAAACCAAGTGATTTTGTTCTTGATGACTGGTAATTTTGATAAAATAGTGTGCTAAGAGGAGTTTATATGAATAAAATATATTTAATAATGATTGCGCTTTTATTTATAGGATGTACCGGTAAAACACCGGTTACAGATAGAGAACAGATAATTTTTATGTCTGAAAGTGAAGAGAAGACATTAGGAGAGAACAGTTACCGAGAGTTTCTTAAAAATGCAAAATTAAGTAGTGATAAAGCCCAAACGGCACGGGTAAAAAATATAGGAAAAAAAATAGCTATAGCTGCTGATAGAGTGGATTTTGAGTGGGAGTTTAATCTGATTGAGGACAAACAGATAAATGCTTTTTGTATGCCAGGAGGTAAAGTAGTTGTTTATACTGGAATACTCTTGGTTGCAAAAAATGATGATCAGTTAGCAACAGTGATGTCACATGAGGTAGCCCATGCACTTGCTAGACATGGGGCTGAGAGAATGAGTCATCAACAAATTTCAAGTGGAATCCAAACTTTGGGAAATATAATAATAGGCACAACCGCTCCCGGGTATTCAGATGCTTTTAACATAGCTTACGGCTACGGTACACAGCTGGGCGTTATGCTGCCATACAGCAGAAGTCACGAGTATGAGGCTGATGCCATTGGAATATATTTGATGAAACAAGCAGGATATGATATAAATGAGGCAGTTAAATTTTGGCAAAATATGAAAGCTCTTAAGGGACAAACACAGAGTGAATTTTTCTCTACACACCCTAGTGATGACAATAGAATAGAAAGAATATCAGAGATAATTAAAGAGATGAATAAATGAGTCTAATAGAACTTTTTAAATACATGATAGAACAAAAGAGCGAGACACCGGAGGACGGCGGGCTTTTGGATTTTATAGAGAGTTATTTTGATGATTTTAAGGCAGTTCGCATTGATGTAGAGGGTGTAAAAAATCTTTTTTTATATAAAAAATTTAGTGAAGGCGAGCATCTCTGTTTTGCAGGACATGTGGATGTTGTTCCCGCTGGCAACGGTTGGGATAGCGACCCATATAAGGCTGTTGAGAGAGACGGTTATATTTATGGTCGCGGAACTCAAGATATGAAAAGCGGCGTTGCTGCCTTTGTTCAAGCCGCAAAACAGGCAAAAGAGTTTAAAGGAACTCTTAGCATACTTTTAACCTCAGATGAAGAGGGGGAGGGAACCTACGGAACCATAGAGGTTGTAAAATATCTCAAAGAAAACTTCATGCTCCCTGATGCTGTTGTTGTTGCAGAGCCTACATGTGAAGAGGTTTTTGGAGACTCTATAAAAGTAGGGCGAAGAGGTTCAATAAATGGTTATATAACTATAAAAGGAAAACAAGGTCATGCTGCATATCCAGAGAAGTCTATAAATCCCATCGACCTAATTGCTCCAAGACTCTCAAATATGGCGGGAGTAGATTTGGATAACGGAGATGAGTTTTTCTCACCAAGTAAATTTGTTATCACAGATATGCGTGCTGGCATGCAGGTTACAAATGTAACTCCAAACGAGCTTAAGATGATGTTTAATGTAAGAAATACGACACTTACTACTCAAAAAGAGGTTAGAGAGTTTGTAGAGAAAAATCTTCAAGAACTTGATTATGAGTTGAAGTTAACGCAGGGAGCTTACCCTTTTAAAACGGATACGGACACTAAGCTTGTAAAAAATATCGACAGAGCAATACAGAACATAACAGGTAAAAAACCAAAACACTCGACCGCAGGCGGAACTTCTGATGCAAGACATTTGGCTCCTCTGGGCATCGCAGTTATAGAATTTGGCGTGATAAATGATACAATTCACGCCATAAATGAGAGAACGACGGCTAAAGAGGTTGAGTCTCTTTATGAAGTTTTTAAAAATTTAATCCATACATGGGAGTAAAGAGATGATGAGATATCTATTTTTGGTAATGGCGTTTTTTCTTAGCCTTAACGCGCTTGATTGGTCGAGTGATTATGAAGCGACACTTTTAGAGGCGAAAAAAGAGAAAAAAGATATATATCTATTTATCGGTTCTGAGTATTGCAGATATTGTGAAAAGTTTAAAAAAGAGGTACTCTCCCAAGATGAGGTTATAGGAAAACTCAAAGAGAGTTATGTGCTTATCTACCTCTCAAGAGATATAGATGACATTCCTAAGGGACTTGAGACAACCCCTGTTCCAAGACACTACTTTTTAACAAGCGAAGGTAAAATCATCTACACAACAATCGGTGATAGAAGCACAGAGGGCTTTTACGAGCTTTTAGATGAAGTAAAAGATGCAAAAGAAGAATAAAAATTATCATAAATAAAAAACTTTAATGATATTTTAATAAAAACCTTTCAGTAATATAGCACTATTTACTCTATAGTATAAATATAATTTTAAAAAAAGAGGCTGCATGGATTTAAAAGCTCAAATAGGTTCAAAGATTAAAACAAGATGTCCATATCGGGAGTCCAAGATAAAGTTTTTAATTTGATAGAGAAATCCTTCATGAGCGACAAAGCAAAAGAGAGTTATAAAGAAAACTACAAAAACAGAGTAAAAAACTGTCTGTTTTACTATATAGAATCCTACCCTTTTAGAAGTATCGCTCATGAGGAAATAAGTAATGATTCAATAAGCATGAAAAAATAATAATGTATAATATGTTTTCATATAAGAAAAAAGACTTGGATGTTCAAACAAAAATGTCTGAAACAATATTTTTAGAACCAGTTTCACCAGATGACAAGATTATCTATCTTGATATTAGAAACACATCTGATAAAGAGATAAATATACAATCAAGTGTTGAAACAGCTTTTACAAGCAGAGGCTATAAAGTAACTAAAAACCCTAAGGAAGCAACTTACATGCTTCAAGGAAATATTTTAAAAGTAGGCAAATCTGACCTTAGAGAGTCACAATCATTCCTTGGTTCAGGTTTTGGTGCAGGAGTTTCAGGTGCAGCTGTTGGTGCTGGAGCTGCATATGCACTCGGTGGAAGTAACAGAACAACGACAGGAATAGCTTTAGCCGGAGCAGCATTGGGTTTTATTGGGGATGCATTAGTTAAAGATGTTGTGTTTGTTATGGTAACAGATTTACAGATTCGTGAAAGACCGCTAGAGGGTGAAGTTGTTACTCAAACTCAAGAGGCTAATTTAGCTCAAGGAAGTTCTACTACTACAAAACAAGATATAAAGGGTGGTAAAGTTGAGTGGAAAACTTATCGTACTCGTATCGTAAGTACTGCAAATAAGATGAATCTTGAATTTGCAGAGGCGCAACCAGTTCTTGAATCTGCATTAGCTCGTTCTATGTCGGGTATATTTTAAACTATGTGTAGCGACTTAAGAGTCGCTACACAACTACTATGTAAATCTTTTATCTTCAGTAATGTAAAAATGTTTTATATGAAAAATCCCTAATGTAAATAATGCTCTTAATTAAACCCTCTAAAGAATTAAAAATCTACTTAATTTACTTTTTGACAATGGGTAAAGTTATTTTTTAAAAGTGAAGATGCGGGGCTATTTCTATATTTTATTTTTTGTTACTTTCTTTGTTTGATATAGGATTGATGCACTATTACTCATAAGAAAATAAGTAAAGCAGAGCTTTAAATAGTGGTTTTGCTATAATTTCAAATCAAAATATCTCTTTAGGGTGTTAATATTTGATAACTTAGATAAATGAAGGAAAAAAAATGAAATTTGTACAAACAAACAAAGCGCCAGCGGCGATAGGACCTTATTCACAAGCAGTTGTGGCAAATGGGATGGTTTTTACATCGGGGCAGATTGCACTTACGCTCGAGGGTGTGATGCTTGAGAATGATGTGGTTGTTCAGACAAAACAGGTTTTAAAGAATTTGCAAGCCGTTTTAGAAGAAGCGGGAGCATCAATGTCAAGCGTTATAAAAACTACAATATTTTTGGCATCAATGGATGATTTTACTACAGTTAACGAGATATATGCCCAAGCTTTTGGCTCTCATAAACCTGTACGCTCAACGGTGGCAGTAAAAACCCTTCCAAAAAATGCTTTAGTTGAGATTGATGCGATAGCATTGGTTAAATAGCACTTTTTTACAGCATAAATGAGATGTTTTGAGAAGATATAGATATCTCATAAAAGGACAAGTCCAAGGCGTTGGATTTCGCCCTTTTGTATATAAGAGGGCACTAGAATTTTCACTTGTAGGTTTTGTCAAAAATGATACAAATGGAGTTAAGCTTGAAGCGCAGGGCAAACAAGAGGATATAAAACTTTTTGAGGATTCACTCTACTTTAAATTACCACCACTTGCAAGAATTGATGAGATGCTAAAAAGAGAGATAGAGCTAGCAAAAGAGGATAGCTTTTTAATTATGCAAAGTGAGCAAAGCCTCTCAAAGGCAGCATTGATTCCCCCAGATATCGCAATATGTCAAGAATGTTTAACAGATATAAAAAATAGTAAAAAATACCGCAATTATTTTGCCACAAACTGCACAAACTGCGGTCCAAGATATAGCATCATAAAAACTGTTCCTTATGATAGAAAAAATACTTCAATGCAGAAATTTAAGATGTGTAGGTCATGTGAAGATGAGTACAAAAATCCTAAGATGAGAAGATACCACGCACAGCCAATCTCATGTAATGAGTGTGGACCTATTTTGTCTCTTTTTAGGGGCGAGACAAGAGTAGATGAAAAAGATATAATCAAAAAAGTTGCAGCTCTA
>NZ_JALNZY010000112.1 GCF_023229105.1 Sulfurimonas sp. | reverse complement strand
GGGGGGGGGGGGGGGGGGGGGGGGCCGGGGGGGGGGGGGGGGGGGGGGGGGGCCGGGGGGGCGGGGGCGGGGGTTTCGGCCTCGTCGGCTCCGGGGCGGGCCTGGCCGGAGCGGCCCGAGCGGCCGCGCGAGGGGCGCTTGCGCCGGGCGGCGGGTTTGGGTTCCTGTTCCTGTTCGTCCGGATCGTCCAGCTCGGGAGCGGAATCGTCCAGGGGGCCGTCGTCCTCGCCGGGGTCGGCCAGCATGGCCTTCCACGAGGCCGGTCCGTTCACGGGGCCGGGCGCGGGCGCCTGCCGGGCCGCGGCCGCCGGAGACTCCTGGCCCCCGTCGGGGCGCGCCTCCTGGTCCGCGTCGCGGGCCTCGCGCCGCGGTTTCTTGCGCGGCGACTTGTTCGAGCCCGACCCACGGGGGCTCAATCCGAAAATGCTTCCGTCATCCGTCATAGGCAATGCACCTCTGAAAGTGGTCTTGGTTTCCCTCCCCCCTTCCTGCCATGCTTTCCCGGGTTTGACCAGCATCCGTATGCTTCGCCCCCCGGCACAGGCGGCCCTGCGGACGGAGTCCGGCCCTTTTTCGTCCGCCCGGGGTGACGCGGGGCCGGTTCTGCATTATATTGCGGGCATGATCCCGCCCCGCCCCCTGCGGGGCGACACAAAACGCAAGCAAGGAGACCCTCCGATGACCGAACGAGCCGGAATCGTCACCCTGGGCGGCAACGCCCTGACCCTGACGGGCAACCCCGCCCAGGTGGGCCGACAGGCCCCCGACTTCACGGCCCTGGACACGGACCTCGCCCCGCGCAGCCTGTCCGAGTTCAAGGGCAAGGTGGTCATCCTGTCCGTGGTGCCCTCCCTGGACACGCCCACCTGCGACCTGCAAACCCGCCGCTTCAACGCCGAGGCCGCCGCCCTGTCGCAGGATGTGGCCATCCTCACCGTGAGCATGGACCTGCCCTTCGCCCAGAAGCGCTGGTGCGGCGCGGCGGGCGTCGACCAGCTGACGACCCTGTCCGACCACCGCGACGCGTCCCTGGGCCTGGGCTACGGCCTGCTGATCAAGGAACTGCGCCTGCTGGCCCGCGCGGTGCTGGTCATCGACCGGACCGGCGTGGTGGCCTACCAGCAGATCGTGCCCGAGGTGGCCGACGAGCCCGACTACGCGGCGGCCCTGGCCGCGGCCAAGGCGGCCCTGTAGCCTCCGCCCGGCGCGGCGACGCGGCGGCCCCCTCCGGGGCCGCCGTTTTTTTGCCTCCGGAGCCGCGCCCGTCCGGGGAGGCGGCCGCGTACTGCCTTTCGGCGTCCAATGCGTTGACAAAACGTAAACGTTTTGTAATCGCATGGCCGAGGAGGAGCCGCCATGCCCCGCAAAGTCCGCTCCGTCCGGGTGCCCGAGCCCCTGGCCACCCTGGACCTGTCCGCCGTGATCCACGAATGCGAACGCTACCTGCGCGACCTGGAGTCGGCCACGCTCCTGCGCCTTGAGGGCAACAAGGAGGCCGCCGACGCGCTCATCCGGTCGCGCCAGGCCGACCTGGGCCGCAAGATCGGCATGAAGGTCTGGGAAGCCCGCGTGGCCTACGGCCGCAAGGACCGGCCCCTGGAGGACGAGCAGTGAGGCGGCGCACGCGCGGGGCGGCCCGGCGCGCCGCCGGGGAGGCGCCATGCTCCCGGTCCTGATCCGCGAGGGCACCTCGGGCATCGTCGAGGTCAGGGGCCCCGGGGCAACGCGCACATGGCACCCGCGCAACGACCTGGACGAGGCCCTGGAGCTGCTCTTCCTGCTGTACGAGGCCAGGACTCCGGAGGGCACGCGCTTTCTGGACAACTACCGCCGCGACGGCTTCAACTGGCTGTCGACCCAGGTGGGCAACCTCTACTGGCGCTGGCTGTTCCGGCTGGTGCAGTACGGCCCGCTGCTGGACGATCTCGCCCGGCGGCGGCGCATCCCGTATTTCCTGAACCGCCTGAATTTCGCGCGCATCTGGGAAGTGCTGCACCCGCGCCGCTGCAACCCCGGGGCGCGCTGGGCGGCGTGGCGGCTCTACCGCCGGACCCTGCCCGCCCACAACCGCGCGGTGGCCGCGCGACCCGGGGGCGACCTGCTCTTCTACCGCTACGGCCCCCGCGACTTCCGCACCCGCGAGATGCTCGAATTCTTCGAGGCCGAGGGCGTGCCCTTCCATTTCGTCTACTCGCCCTCGCGGCCCCTGCTCGACCGGCGCGACGCCCAGGGCCACCCGGTCTATTTCCTGCACCGCCGCTGGGCCGCGCCGCAGGTCTTCTGCAACACCTACGACCTGTCGGCCTTCGCCCCGGCCCTGCGCCCGGCCGTGGCCGCCGTGATCCGCCGCGCCGAGGAGCACATGTCCTTCGCGGTCTGGGAATACCGCCGCCACCTGGAGGCCCTGCGCCCGCGCCCGCCCCGGCTGCTCTTCGGCCTGGAGGACCACCAGGAGATCTACCCGCTGCTGTATGCCTGCCAGTCCCTGGGGGTGCCCACCGTGGGCTACCAGTTCAGCATGTACGCGAGGCGCCAGGCGGCCTACACCTTCGAGCGCTGGGCCCCGGGAAGCTACAACGGCTTCGACAACGTGATCACCTGGGGGCCCTATTGGGAAAAGGTCCTGCGCCGCTGGAGCCGGGTCTACCCCCCGGGATTCCACCTGCCCGGGGCCAACAAGCTGTCCTACGGCTACCGCCGCCTGGATTCGCCGAAGTTTTCCCCGCGCAACGTGCTGGTGCCCTATGAATTCTGGGGCAACACCCTGCGCATCGGCCAGTGCATGCGCAAGCTCATGGACCTGGGCTGGACGGTGTACTTCAAATTCAAGCCCGACGAGAACCCCGACCGCCAGCTCGACTGCTACGGCCTGCCCCAGGGCCACCGCGAGCGCATCGTGGGCGTGCGCGACATCACCGACGAGGTCATGGCCGAGGTCAACGTGGTGGCAGGCGGCATGAGCACCCTGCTCTACGACCTGCTGCCCTACGGCAAGCACACCTGGGTCTTCGAGACAGAGTTCCGCCTGCTGGACGACATGGTGGAGGACGGCCTGGCCGTGAAGGTCCGCTACGAGGACCTGGACACGCTGCCTGAGCCGCCCCGGGCCGACCTCGCCGTGGACCGCGACCAGCTCTTCAACCCCGCCCCCCTGGCCGAGGTGCTGCGCGCCCACGTCCTGTCGCGCCTGTAGCCGGGCCGGGGCCGCCACGGCAGGCCCCGGCCCGCCGCCACCGGCCGGGCCGCCCGGCCCCCGGGCCGCGCCGCGCACCGCGACGCCCCGGCCAGCGGGGCCCCGTTTTCCAACGCGAAACCAGAGCATTGCGCAAGGGATTGCCGGACCCCGCTTAACTTTGTTTACATACTGACTTTATCCGGCGATAATCGGCCCATGCCGTCTCCGCCGCCGCCCCCGGCCCTGCATCTCACCCGGCGGGTGATGGACACCCTGTCCGCCATCCATTCCACGCCGCTCACCTTTCTCCATGCTCCCATGGGTTACGGAAAGACCGTGGCCGTGCGGGAATACCTGAAAGCGAACCGGGCCACGCCCTTCTGGGTTTCCGTGCTGACCAGCGACCAGAACGCCTTCTGGCGGGATTTCTGCCGCGTGCTGCGCAAGGGTCTGGCCGGGGAGCCCGCCCCTGTGGACGCCCTCGAAGAACTTGGCTATCCCGACGATCCCGCCCGGACGGACGCGGTCCGGGAGGTGCTCGCCCGGCTGGACTTCCCCCCCGGGGCCGTCCTGGTCCTCGACGACGTGCACCTGCTGGCGGAAGCACAGGCCCGGAACCTTGTCCGCCTGTGTCTGCTGCTTGCGCGCCAGGGGGCCTTCCCGCCTCTGGTCTGCATATCGCGCCACCTGCCGGGCCCGGAACTGGCCGAGGCCCTGCTCAAGGGCCTCGCCGCGCAGGTCGGGCCCGCCGCCCTGGCCTTCGACCAGGAGGACATCCGCGCCTATTTCGGGCGGTGCGGCATTTCGTTGAAGGCGCAGGAGGCCGCGCAACTGTTCAGGGCTACGGGCGGCTGGGTCAGCGCCCTGTACCTGTACCAGCTGCATTATGCGCAACACGGCCACCTGGCGGCGCCCACCGGGATTTCCGACCTGCTGGACAGCCAGGTGTTCGACAGGCTCCAGGGCGCGGCCCGGGAGCTGCTTTTGCACCTCGCGCCCCTGGAGAGCTTCACCCTGGCCCAGGCCGAACTGTTCCGCGACGATGCCCGGCGCCTTCTTGCCGACATTGTCCGCCGCAACGCCTTCATCAGCCACGACCCGGCCACGGGGAACCACATGCTCCACGCCCT
>NZ_JALNZY010000111.1 GCF_023229105.1 Sulfurimonas sp. | reverse complement strand
CTACCTCATGGCGTACTGTTTCGTGGAGGCGCAGAGGAGAGAATTAGACGAAAGTTATTAGAAAAAGGCTATATCGATACAGTTATTGGTCTGCCTTCAAATCTATTTTTCTCTACAGGTATCCCCGTATGTATCTTAGTCCTCAAAAGATGTAAAATGTCCAATGATGTTCTGTTTATAAATGCAAGTGAGTATTTTGCAAAGGGTAAGCGTCAAAACCGCTTGCGTACAGGAGAGGATGGTGAACCAAATGACATTGAGAAGATAGTTAACACCTATAAAAACAGAACAGAAGAAGATAGATATTCTAAGAAAATTTCTATAGAACGAATCGAAGAAGAGGGCTACAATCTCAATATATCAAGATACATAAGTACAGCCAAAGAAGAAAAGAAAATAGATTTAAAAGAAGAGAATAAAAAGCTTGTAGATTTAGAAAAAGACATTGTCAAATATACAAAAGAACACAATAAATTTTTAGAAGAGCTTGGATTAAATTTATTACCGTAGTTAATATAAATAACTATAAGTTTTATTGCTCTTAATTGTTTATACTACGATAATTAAAAGGAAAAAAATGGTTTCAGCAAAATATCTTCATCAGGTTCAGGCACTTTTGCTATCGGGTTTTATGAGTTTTATCATGTCTGGAGCGATAACATTTATCAACTTAGGGTTTGTGGATAATTTTTTCTCTATATGGATGCACGCTGGGATAATCGCTTTCATGATAGCTTTTCCTACTATACTGCTTGTCTTTCCGATTGCACACAAGCTTGCGATGAAGATAGCTTCAAGGTAAAAAATGTCTAAGTTGCTAATCTTATTTATTCTGATATTACCTCTGTTTGCCGTAGAGCCAAATTTCGGCAAGTATGACGGAAGTGCAGTTATATTGGATCTGAACAGTTCAAAAAAAATTGTTTTTGGAAGCAGAGCGAATGAGAGAGTGAGTCCATGTTCTACTTTTAAAATACTAAGCTCTATGATAGCGCTTGAAAACAGAGTCGTAAAAGATGAAGATGAGGTTATAAAATGGGACGGCATAAAGAGAGAATATTCTGCATGGAATCAAGACCATACAATGCGTTCTGCCATAGCCGTGTCTGCCATATGGTTTTATCAAGAGTTGGCTAGTCGCATAGGCGAGCAGAGGATGAAAGAGTATGTAAAGAAAGTTCATTACGGCAATGCAGATACTTCACTAGCTCTTACTAGTTTTTGGTTAGGCGGCGGAAGTCTTAAGATATCGCCAAGCGAGCAGGTTGATTTTCTTTCACGTTTTGTTCACAATGAACTGCCGTTCTCGCTTCACACTATTCAGACGGTAAAAGAGATAATGGCGTTAGAGAAACATAACGATTATCAACTAGCGGGAAAAACGGGAAGCTGCGGCGGTATAGGATGGTTCGTTGGGTTCATAAAAAATCATGACAATACTACGGTTTTTGCTTTCAACATTAAAGGCGATGGAGCAAACGGAGCAGAAGCAAAAAGAGTTGCTTTGGAATATTTAAAAAGATATAAAACAACATGACACCATGTATAGAACTGCTTAAAAAAAGTAAAATAGAGTATAAGGTACATCACTATACCCATGACAGTTCTTGCGACTCTTACGGCGATGAAGCGGCTGAAAAGCTCGGTATTTCAACTCAAAGAGTCTTTAAGACTTTAGTTGTCGCTATCGACACAAAAGAGTTAGTCGTTGCCGTAGTTCCAGTCTCTTCAAAACTAAGCATGAAAGCCGTTGCAAAAACATTCGGAGCAAAAAAAGCGGTTATGGCAGATGCACACGATGTTCAAAAGACGACAGGCTATGTATTGGGTGGAGTCAGTCCGATAGGACAGAAAAAAAGATTAAAAACAGTCATAGACTCAACTGCTTGCGACTACTTGAGTATCTTTGTCAGTGCGGGTAAAAGAGGATTGGAAGTAGAGCTAAGAGCAGATGATTTAAAAACACTGACAAACGCTAAATTTGAGGATATAAAAAGTGAATGATAGAGCTGATTTTAAAGAGTATAACGCTGCAATCTGGAGAGCTAAAAAAGAGTTTTTAAAACCTGTAAAACATATAGAAAATATCACTTTTGATGACTTGATTGGTATTGATAGACAAAAAGAAGAACTTATAAAAAATACGGAGCGCTTTTTAGATAACTTGCCTTCAAATAATGTACTTTTATGGGGCGCTAGAGGCACTGGAAAATCTTCACTTATAAAAGCTCTTTTAAACAGTTATGCTTCTAGAGGTCTGCGCCTTATTGAGATAGATAGGGATAATTTGGATGACCTTATAGAGATCTCAGATATGATTCGCCATCTTCCCTACAAGTTCATCATCTTTTGCGATGATTTATCTTTTGAAGAGGGTGAGAAGGGATATAAGGGCTTAAAAAGAATTTTAGAAGGTTCTATTGAATCCCCACCTGAAAATGTTAAAATTTATGCTACATCAAACAGAAGACACCTTATAACTGAGTATCATAGTGATAATGAAGGGACTAAAGTCGGAAATAACGGCGAGATACACTATGGTGATAGCGTGGAAGAGAAGATTTCACTCAGTGATAGATTTGGATTATGGCTTTCATTTTATCACGGCTCACAGCAGGAGTATTTAGCAGTTGTGGATAGCTACTTTAAAGAGTATAAAGGCGATAGAGAACTCTTACATGCAGAAGCTCTACGTTTTGCGCAAAGCAGAGCAAGTAAAAGTGCTAGAACTGCAAAACAGTTTTATAACAGCTATTTTTTAACTTTTTGAGTGTAGTAATTTTTCTAAAGGTTTTTCCTGTTTTTCTTGTGCGTTAAGTAGGAGCTGTACCATGGCATTTGCATTTATAGGGGTGGTTTTTTCATCGGCATCAAGACTGTTTTGCAGCTCTTCAAGAAGTTGTTTTTTATACGCGGCAATAAGAGACTCTATCTCTTTTAGAGTTTGGGGGGAATCCCCCATCTGATCAAGAAGTTTTTCTTTATACTCCTCAACCATCTTATCTATCTTCTCTTGGTTAAAATCTGCTAAAAACTTTACAGCTCCTTTGGTGCGTAAATCATGAAGAAATTGAGCAACGGCTAAATTTTCTTGACTATTTTCTTCTTGGCTTTGTGTCGTACTCTTACCATTAGCTGCTTCAAAACTGCTCCAAAAAGTGCGTAGATTCTCTTTTGCATCTTCTGGCATATAAAGAGATGCAAGTGCTTCGTCAAAAGAGAGCTGTGCCTCTTCTTTTTTAGAAGTTTGTGTACTCAAGAGCGTGTTATAGGATGTTTGTATTTGCATAGTATCTCCTCGTATAATTACTTAATCGTAAGCAAGCATAATTCCAAATTTTAAAAACTTCTGCTTTGTATCCAACCTTTACACAAAGAATATAATCCTATATAATTACCATTCGTAGCTGTTTCAACGATAGTTGGCTGTTGTTTTGTTTAATATTAAAAAAAATTAATGGGGAACGCTATGCAACTGATGGCTTTAAGCGCCATAGCTATATTGACAACCATCTCTCTTTTTCATTTTAACTTTGGCAAGTGGAATGTGACATGAATTTTAAAGAATTAGATAATTATCTGCTTTTGAAAAAAGGTGCAACTTTTGATTATCCGTTTGATAAAATGGTACGAGTCTATCGTTTCGCCGACAAAATATTTGCACTTACGGCAGATAAAAAACCGCTGTCTGTTAACCTCAAATGCAACCCCATCTACGCCCTAGAACTCCGCTCTTTGTATGAGTCTCTAAAAGGCGGCTACCACATGAACAAAAAACATTGGAACACCGTCACACTGGGTGGAGATGTGGATGATATGCTTTTAAAAGAGCTCATAGATCACTCATAGGAGCTTGTCTATAATAAACTTTCTAAAAAGCAAAGAGAGTTACTCGGGTAAATAAAAATTTAAAAGGAAAAATTATGAAAATTTTATCTTCTGCTAACGAGATTGAAAAAAATATATGTGCTTTTATAGAAAAATTTGACAATATAAGCATGTCTGTAGCATGGGCTTCCGCAAATAGTAAAGCTTTTAAAGTTCTGATAGAAGAAAAAAATAAAAAGAAAATACAATCTTCTACAGTCGGACTACATTTTTATCAAACAGATTCTAAGTTTATAGAAAAATTTTTAGACGATGAAAGATTGCAGTTTTATACAAAAAATAAAGATGAAGGTGTTTTTCATCCTAAAATTTACCTCTTTTGGAATAATGAGAAAGATTGGGTTTGTTTAACAGGTAGTGCAAACTTTACACAATCAGCACTAACTAAAAATGATGAAATAATGACAATGTTTGATTCTAATGATGGAGTTAAATTCAAGGAGATAAAAGATATTATTGATAGTTATTATTTAAAATCAAGTGTA
>NZ_JALNZY010000079.1 GCF_023229105.1 Sulfurimonas sp. | reverse complement strand
GCATCAGGGTTTGCATCCATAAAATCACACCATGACTTAACCCTCTGCTCTTTTATATCTCCACTTACTAGTTCATGTCCGAGTTCTATCGCCTTTGCATTACCCCTGTTTTTATAGCAAATGCCTACTTGATGTCTCTCTTCATCACTCATAATAGGAAGATTAAAAGAGTTTAAAAATGCCCCTTTTTTAAACTCGATGGGTGCTCGAACATCTATTAATGGTCTCTCATTTAATACTATTGATTTAAAATTATCAAAGAGTTCTGACACCTACAAAACCTCTACCAAATTTTTACCTTTTTTTACCGTCTCGCCTATAGGTTCAAGAGTTAATCCTGCATTAACAGCAGAAGCATAAAACTCATCTACACCCTCTTTTTTTACAAAAACAAGAAGTCCGCCTGAAGTCTGAGCATCACAGAGTATCTCTTGCTGCTGCTGCGTCATCGTTGCAATTTTATCCCCATAACTCATAAAATTTTTACGAGAGCCTCCCGGAATACATCCTAGCACTCTATACTTTTCAACATTTGGCAAAAGTGGAACTTTGTCAAACCATATATTAGCACTAACTCCACTTGCCTCACATACTTCGCTTAAATGTCCCAAAAGACCAAATCCAGTTATATCCGTCATAGTAACGACACAATCTAAAGGCGCAAAAGTTGCGCCGACTTTGTTAAGAGTTACCATCGCTTCAATCGCCGCATTTATATCACCCGCTTCAATCTTTTTTTGCTTTTGAGCGGTAGTAAGTATCCCGATTCCTATCGGTTTTGTTAAAAAGATAAAACAATCTTCCCTAGCAGAACTATTTTTCATAAGGTTTCTGTTCTCAACAAGCCCTGTAACTGCAAGCCCGAAAATCGGCTCAGGAGAGTCAATAGAGTGTCCGCCTGCAAGAGGAATACCGGCATCTTCACATGCCTTGCGGCCTCCATCTATAACATCTCTTGCAACATCTGAGGAGAGTTTATCAATAGGCCATCCAAAGATAGAGATGGCCATAAGAGCATTTCCACCCATGGCATATATATCGCTAAGTGCGTTTGTCGCAGCGATGCGTCCAAAAGTAAAAGGGTCATCCACGATAGGCATAAAAAAGTCTGTTGTTGATAAAACAGAGGTTCCGTTGCCTAAATCATACGCCGCTGCATCATCTCTATGCTCATTGCCTACAAGAAGCTCGGGGTAGAAAGTAGTTGAAAGATTAGATTTTAGTATCTCATCAAGCAGCATCGGAGAGATTTTACATCCACACCCTGCTCCATGACTATATTCTGTGAGTTTTATTTGCTCCATTGTTTTCCTTAAAAATAACGATTTTACTTATGTAATTCTAACTCTTTTTTTAGATATTCACCCGTATAAGAGCCTGTTTTCTTATAACTCTTTGCCAACTCTTCAGGAGTTCCTTCTGCGATAATAAGTCCCCCACCGCTTCCACCTTCAGGTCCCATGTCTATAACATAGTCAGCATTTTTTATCATGTCTAGGTTATGCTCAATTATGAGAACGGAGTTACCAAACTCTACAAACTTATGAAGCACTCCTGTAAGCCTATCCACATCCGCAAAATGAAGTCCAGTAGTAGGTTCATCAAGTATATAGAGCGTTTTACCGGTATCTTTTCGGCTAAGCTCCTTGCTTAGTTTTATCCTTTGCGCTTCACCGCCTGAGAGTGTTACGGCATTTTGACCTAAAGTTATATAACCAAGACCCACATCAACAAGCGTTGACATTATTTGGTTTATCTTTGGAATAGGTCTAAAAAACTCATACGCTTCATCAACACTCATTCTTAAAACGTCTGATATATTTTTACCCTTGTAAAAAACTTCTAAAGTCTGCTGGTTGTAGCGTGTTCCCTTACATGTGTCGCACTTGACCATAATGTCGGGTAAAAAGTGCATCTCAATCTTGTTTTCGCCCTCGCCTTGACACTTCTCACATCTTCCGCCTTTGACATTGAAACTAAATCTAGAGCTTGTATAGCCTCGTATTTGTGCCTCTTTTGTCTGCGCAAAGAGATTTCTTATCTCATCCATAACACCTGTATATGTTGCGGGATTACTTCTTGGAGTACGACCGATTGGACTTTGATCAAGATAGATAACTTTATCTACATGTTCTAGTCCATTTATCTCTACACCCGCTACTTTATTTACTTTTCTTGCATGGTTTAGCAGCTCTCTGGCTGTTGGAAGAAGTGTTTGAAGCATCAGGGAACTCTTTCCACTACCACTAACGCCTGTTATACAAACAAAGTTATTAAGAGGAATTTTTACACTTAAATTGTTTATGTTATTTAGTGTAACATTTTTAATCTCTATGTATTTATCCTGCACACGTCTATAAAAATACTCTATCTTTTTTCTGCCATAAAGGTAGTCCGCTGTAAGTGTTTTTGCCTTTTTGAGCTTATCGAGTGTTCCTGAAAAAACAACCTCTCCGCCAAATTTTCCAGCACCCGGTCCAATATCTACAATAAAGTCTGCATTTTCGATAGTCTCCTTATCATGTTCGACGACTATAACGCTGTTACCCTTCTCCTGCAAGCTTCTAAGCGTGCGGATGAGCTTTAGCGTATCTCTCTCATGCAGTCCGATACTCGGCTCATCTAAAACATACAAAACACCAGTCAACCCGCTTCCAATTTGTGAAGCGATGCGGATTCTTTGAGCCTCGCCTCCGCTGATTGTTCTAGCATCTCGCCCTAACGTAATGTAACCAAGACCTACATCAAACAAAAAGTAAAGTCTTTCTCGTATTTCGTTTAAGATTGGCGCACCTATTTGAGTGTTTTGTTTTGAAAAATTTGCAAAATTGCTCTCATCTTTAAACCACTCGTAGCTCTTTGAAATTGGCATGTCTAAGATATCTGCGATTCCTTTATCCACAACCTTTACAGCAAGTGACTCTCTTTTTAGTCTATGCCCTTTGCAGATGCTACAAACCTTTTCACTCATGTACTCAGCTAATTCTTTTTCATCCTTAAACATATCATAGGCTATCTTGATTATTCCCGGCCAGACTCGCTTGACTTCATGACTCTTCCACAAAAAACTCACTTCATCGATACCGCCATGTAAAATTGCTTTTTGCTTATACTCTGGAAGTTCTGAATATGGCACTGTTATATCGATATCGTTTGCTACACAAAAGCCCTTTAAAAATGTAAAGTAGTACCCTTTGTTAAAGCCGTAAATAATCTTAACCGCGCCTTTTTCTATACATAAATCTCTATCAATTATCTTCTCTTGATCAAGTGCATAACGAAGTCCGAGTCCATCACACTCGCTACATGCTCCCTTTGGAGAGTTAAAGGAGAAAGATAACGGCTCAAGTGGATCAAAACTTATCTTACAATCAAAACATGCGTTATGTTCGCTATAATGAATACTTTGCTGTTTTAGTCCAAGCTCTTCATGGTTTAGTATATCAACCTCAAGTTCGCCATAGCTCTCTTTAAGTGCTTTTTCAACATCTGCAGCTATTCTCTCCTTGTTCTCTTCTTTGACTACAACTCTGTCAATAACGACCTTGATGGTATGCTTTTTTGTTTTACTAAGCTCTATCTCTTCATCGAGTCTAACCATAACACCGTCAATCATAGCACGTACATATCCCTTATGTACTAAAGACTCCAAAACATCATGAAAGCTGCCTTTTTTTTCACGAATAAGAGGAGCTAAAAGAACAAGCTTTGCGCCCTCAGGAAGTTTTGCAACTTCGGCGATAATATCAGAAGCGCTCATTTGAGAGACTACTTTGCCGCATTTATAACAGTGCTGTATCCCAATTCTCGCATATAAAAGTCTTAGATAATCATATATTTCAGTAATTGTTCCGACTGTTGAGCGTGGATTTTTTGAAGTTGTTTTTTGATCTATGGCGATAGCAGGAGTAAGCCCTTCTATCTTATCGACATCAGGTTTTCCAACGCGATCTAAGAACTGCCTTGCGTATGAGGAGAGAGACTCCATATAGCGTCTTTGCCCTTCGGCATAAAGAGTGTCAAAAGCCAGTGTTGACTTCCCACTTCCGCTTAGTCCCGTAAATATAACCAACTTGTTTTTTGGAATCTCAAGCGATATGTTTTTTAAATTATTCTCTCTAGCACCTACTATTTTTATAACATCTTTATTTTTCATCTTAAGCTAACATTCCTCTAAAAAAATATTCTTTGTATTAAGTATATAACAACTAATAGATAAAAACCTACTAATAATTTTTTCTGTAAAGCAGAGTCTACCCTGTCTTTAAGTAAAATACCAACATATACGCCCGCTAATGATGCCAAGCCGATAACTACTCCGCTAAAGAAGTCTATCTCCCTGCTTAAGGCATGAGAAATCAACCCTGAAATAGATGAGAAAACCACAAAAAAAAGTCCTGCAGATATCGCTTTTTTTAAATCAACATGCAAAAAGCCGACTAAGATTGGAACTAAAATAATACTTCCGCCAACTCCAATAAGCATACTAAAAAGACCTAAAAAAAGACCTATTAAAAAAAGTATAACTCTATTTACATCTTTTTGTACAACATCAATTTTTGCTTTAAAAAAAAGTCTGCTAAGTGCAAACAGAGCAAAAAGCAAAAATATAATCTCTAGTGTCAAGTCACTAAATACAGATGTAAAAAACCCACTTAAAAGTGCGCCGACAAAGCCGCCAACGCCTATTGTAAAGACCATGGGAACATCAAGCGTTCCCTTTTTATTGTTAAGATAACTTCCATAAACTGAACTAAAAACCATCTGGACAACTGAAATACCTATTGCATCTTTAATCTCATAACCAAGAAACAAAAGCATGGGAACAAGTATCGTTCCGCCGCCGATGCCAAAAAAACCGGACAATGTACCGACCCCAGCACCTAGAAAAATCAATTCAATCATTATCAAAACTTTTTTGGAATTATAGCATCTTTCTAATGCAACGTTTCATTTTGAAAAAATATTAAGAATTTTTAGAGGTGTGCTAAAGTATAATTTAGCCAAATAAGGGCGTAAGAATGTTAAATACAATTATAGAAGCTTCAAAAAATTTTTGTATCCATCAAGTCAGGTTATCATATGAGCTACACGATAATGTAGCTAAAATGAGAACAGTTATTGCTTATATTGATATACAAAGCATAAATGGAACCAAATATAGAGTTTATATCGGAGCAACACTGAGTTTTGCACAGAGAATATCTACACTTCTTTTAGAAGAGGATGAGAGTGATGAGGAGACTTTGATTGACATGACGCTAGAAACTGCAAATCTCATAGTCGGAAGCGCTAAAGTTCTTGCTAGTAAGAACCCATCCGAATCCTACACTATGTCAATACCGCATTTTGAAAAGATTGATATTTTTGATTTTAACTACGATAAAGCCAAAGTCTTAAAGATAGAAGATGATGAGATGATTATTGCCATCAAGGAACTCTAATTGAAAAAACAAAGACATGCCTATGGAGCCAAAGAGTTTACATTTGACCCTGATAAGGAACTCTCATGGATGGATTACTCGGGGCTTCTAGATATGGAAGTTGAGTTTGTATCCGAACTAGGCGAAACAGAACTCACTATCGGTGACATACTAAAACTAACAAAAGGTTCTATTATAGACCTTAAAAAGCCTGCAGGAGAGAGTGTTGAGTCTTATGTGAACGGACGTATTTTAGGAAAAGGCGAGGTTATGGTCTATGAAAAAAATCTTGCAATTCGTATCAACGAGATACTTGACTCAAGTGCTGTCTTATATCATCTTGCAAAAGAGAAACTATGATTAAACTGCTCTTTATTTTTCTCCTCCCATTTTCTCTATATGCTTCAAAAATTCTAAGCTATAACATATATGACAGAACCGACAGAGTAGATGTTATGATAACATTTGACACCCCTTATGAAGGTGTTATAAAACAGAGTTTAAGTGATTCAACTATTTTGATTAAACTAGAAGATGCATCTATAGAGTCTTCAAAGATAAAAAAACTCTCTTCTAAGTATATAAAATCCATCGCTATTACTCCGATGTCAGGCTATACACAAATAGCCGCTAATGTGCCACCCTCCATAGTCCTTCAAGCGTCAAAAACCTCTGATTCTTACGGGCTTAGATTAAGATTTACAACTATTGTGCCCCAAACAGAAAATTCCATAAAAACTCAAGAGGCTGAGCCTTTAGGGCTTGGTTCTCTTCCGACGAAGAAAAGTGATGATATATCACAAAGTTACTATATAGTTATAGCTATATTAACTATAGGAATAGTTATGCTCTTTTACATAAAAAAGAGAGTCTCAACTCCACAAAATAAACAAAACAAATCTTCTTGGCTATTTGCACAAAATGCTCAAACAGAAAAAAAAGCTCCACAACCGACTTTTTCAAGTGATGTAAGCATACGATTTCAAAAATCTCTAAACAGCCAAAACAGCGTTGTGATGCTAGATTTTGGCGAGCAGAGCTATCTTGTGCTTATGGGGGAAAATAATATTTTACTTGATAAATTTACACAAAACAGACCTGTTACCCAAGATGATTTTGAATCTATTTTACAAAGCAGGCATCAGGAGTTAGATAATTTTTTAAATAATAGTGACGAAAATTCCAAAGAGTATCTTCGGGCATACAAAGAAAAGGCTGCCTCTGTTAGATATGAGGTTTAAAAATTTAAAAGTTAAGAAGCGTCCGTCTGAAATCTATTTTCTAATAGCTTCTTAATTGTCTCTAGATTTACTGGAGTTAGTCTGTATTTCTCATCCATCATTTTGCTTATATGATAAACTTCAGTTACTGTAATTCCATATGGGTCTTTTTTCTCTTTTATTACCTTCTCCTCATCAAAAGAGTAGAGATATAAACTTTTTCGTGTTAGCTGAATATAGTAAGTTAAGACTATTTCATCTGAATGCTTTTTTTCTATTGCCACAATCACTTGTTGTTTATCTTTAACGCTACTATCTAGCTGTAGCTGTTCTCTCATTTGCGCAGCATCTATATAGCCAATATAAAACTTATTATACAAATCATGGTATCTTTGAATTTTTTCGCTCATTAAAAAGCTCATATCTAGTATATGCTTTTTGTTGCTATTGATAGTTTTTGTTATCCATGAGATAGTGTTATAGTACCTAAAATGATAAAGTCTTAAAGAGTGAGCCTCTATCATTTTACTAGATTTGATTCTCTTTTTTGGCATCAGTTTTCTAGCATCAGTATCTACAATATACTCAAGCACATCATTCGCCAAAAAACCTTCAGTCATCCAAACAGTACAATATGAGGGTAGTTGTCTGACTCCAGTAGCGCCCTCGTTTAAAATAATCAGAGCTTTTATTTTATAGTTTGGAAAAATTATCTCAAGAAGGGCTCTCTTTTTTCTAAGTCTTTTTCTAAGCTTTAGCACAGATTTAACAAGCGTCATCTCTACAAAGTAGAGTTCATTGTCTTTTGTAATAAGCATAGCATCAAATTCACTGATTTCTCTGCTTTTTGTTCTATAAACAATCTGCTGTTTTTCACTTATTGAGAGTGTATTTGCATGTGCTTTTATTTTATCTTGATGAAAACCCTTCAGCACAAACTTTTCAATATTTTCATTTTCTACTGCATAAATAAGAAGTTTTTCATAAATAAAGTTTTCAAAAACTTCGCCCTCAAAAGAGCGGTATGAACTCAAAAAATGTGGATCGTCTTTACTTACCTTTTTTCTTATTAGAGAGAGGAGATGTTTTACATTGTAGTCATAGTGTAGCAGATTGTCACCTATATCGCTATGGTCTAATGTTTTAATTGATTTGCTGATTTTTAACAAACTATCTCACTATTACTAAAAAAGTCATCTATCTCAGTGCGGTATTGTTGTATATCAGATATACGGTTTACACTGTTTCTAAGTGTTGATGCACCTCTATAACCTTTAGAGTAAGTATGCGTATGTTTTCTAAACATTGGCAACCCATGGGAGCCATAAAACTCTATCATCTTATCAAAGTGCTCCATGATTATAGCATGCTTGACTTTTTTGTCAATATTTTCAGTGCCTGCTTTAAGCTGATGAAATATCCAAGGAGCACCGATGGCTCCTCTTCCAATCATAACACCGTCGGCTCCGGTATATTCTAGCACCCATTTTGCTTTCTCGTAAGAGTCTATATCGCCATTTGCTATTACCGGGATTTTAACTGCCTCTTTAATCTCTTTTATTGCATCATAATCAACTGCGGCTTTAAATTTTCCTGCGCGTGTTCTTCCATGAACCGCTAAAAAATCAGCTCCGCTATCTTCAACTCTCTTTGCTATATCAATATGGTTTTTTTTCTCAAAACCGAGTCTTATTTTTACACTTGTTAAATTTTTATTTGAGGTATCTTTTATAGCTCTTATAATCTCACCCATCAAAGGCAAGTCTAGCAGCAGTGAGCTTCCACTTCCATGTCCGACTACTTTTGGTACGGGGCAGCCGCAATTTAGGTCGATAATGTCTATGCCCTCTTGCTCATTTAAAATTTCAACTGCGCTACGGATGGTATTTGTATCTGCTCCGGCAATCTGAACGGAGTATGGGTCTTCATTTGGACTTTTTTGTATCATATTAAGAGTCTTGGCAGAACCGTGAACTAGAGCATTTGAGCTGAGCATTTCGCTTACAGTCAAATCTGCTCCAAATTTCTTTACAACACTTCTAAAAGGCAAATCTGTGTAGCCGGCAAGCGGCGCGAGTACATATATGGGCTCTTTAAAAGATAATTTTTCACTCATTATTTATATACTAAATTACACAAAGAGATTGATATCAAAATGCTTACCATTGTCTCTTAGTGAGCTGTAAGCTTTAAAAGACATATACTCGTTAGGTTGTGAAATATCCAAAATATCTTTAGCCGGGGTTAGCATCTCTAAATCAAAAAGAGTAAATAAATACGCTTCCATTGCTGCCTCATCCTCATTACTTAAGAGTTCAAATAGTTTTATTCTTTGCTCTGGAAGCATTGATTTGGAGAGTTTTTTTGAAGCTTCTATATACTCTTTTGAGTTTAGTTTTAGATTATGAAAAAGAGAAATCAAGGAGTCGTTGGATATCTCTAAAGTATGCGCATCTGCATTAATCCTTGAGAGTATCTCAAAAAGAGCCTCTTTAGTAAGAGTCTCTTTGTATTTTTCTATAGCTTTAAGAGATGCATGTTTGA